>NZ_JBMYAU010000014.1:0-6258 GCF_053994455.1 Nautilia sp.
TAGGATATATTGCAGTGAGTGATTTTAACGGGAATTACTATAAAGCATATAACTATTGTAAAATGCTAAGGTTTGTAAAGATGCCTGAATATTCAAGATTTATCCGAAGAATCAATCATCTGGAAAAAATAATTGAAAAGCTTTTTAACTGGCTTTCTAAACTGTTTATGAAACTTGAGGATACGCAGATATACTCTGTTGATTCATTTCCGGTTGAACTGTGTGATATAACAAGAGAGAAACAGGTGAATTTATGGAATAATATCGGTTTAAAAGGATATAATGCTTCAAAGAAAAAATTTTTTTACGGATTTAAAGTACATATGGTGGTAACAACAAATAAAGAACCGATACATTTTTTTATATCTGAAGGTTCAATGCATGATGTAACAGCATCTTATCATCTGTTACCGTATCTTTCAAGAGGTGCCGTTGTAATTGGGGATAAAGGATATGTTTCAGGTAAGCTCGAAAACTTTTTAAAAAATTTAGATATTACCTTATCACCGATTTTTAGAAACAATATGCAAAAAGACAGTGAATATGCGGTAAAAAGAAAAATAAGAAAAGGTGTTGAAACTGTTTTTTCTATGATTACTGCCAAATTCGGCAAAGTTATAAAAGCAACCTCTATTGGCGGCTTTTTAACAAAGCTCAAGCTCTTTATTTTAGCTTACAGTATTGATTGCTTTTTGAAACTGGACAAACAAAAACAAAATTCGCTTTTTAACTAGCAATTTGGGTTATTTTTAATTAAATTTATATTATAATAATGTAATATATATATCAAGTATATCAAGGCTTTTTATGAAAAAGTTGCTTATTTTGTTGTGTGCTTTGGTTTTGTTCGCAAACGATGTAAATTTAACAAAAGAAGAAAAAAAATATATTTCTTCTCATACTTTCAAATGTATCACAACCGCAACGTGGGCACCTTTTAATACTTTTCAAAATAATAAACTCGAAGGTATTTCTGTAGATTTTTGGAATTTAATAAAAAATAAGCTTCATATAAAAAGTAAGTGTATTATTGCTTCAAACTGGTCGGAGGTATTAAATGCCATTAAAAACAAAAAAGCCGACATCACAATAGGTACAGATAAAACCCCTCAAAAAAGTTTCACCCTATTCTCAAAACCATACGCAATGTTTCCCATCGCCATAGCCACAAGAAACGATATAGGTTTCATAGGTTCAATGCTGTTTTTAAAAAATAAAACTATAGCGGTCGGTAAAAATTATACTGTTGCCCATCTTTTAAAAAACAGTTATCCAGATTTTAAAATAATTGAAACCGAAAACATTAAAAAAGCTCTTGAAATGGTCTCTTCCGGCAAAGCTTTTGCGGCAATAGACATTATGCCTGTTTTAGTTTACAATATCAATAAATATGAATTTGCCAATCTCAAAATCTCCGGGAAAACACCATTGGAATTTAAACTGCGTTTTATGCTCTCTATTGACAATTCTCTTTTAGTCTCAGCAATAAACAAAGCAATCGATACCATTAGCGAAAGACAGAAACAGCAAATTTACAGAAAATGGATACATGTAACTTATCAGGAAGGCTATTCTTTTAAACAAATATTTGCGATAATATTTGTTTCAATTATAATAATCGCCGCATTAATTTACTGGAACGGATTATTAAAAAAAGAGATTAAAAAAAGAAAAGAAACAGAAAAAAAACTCCAAAAACTTTCTATCATTGATTCATTAACAGGCATATTTAACAGATACAAAATCGACACCACAATTAAACAACAAATAGCTTACGCCAAAAGATACCACACTCCTCTTAGCATTATATTTTTTGACATTGACCACTTTAAAAAAATAAACGACACTTTCGGCCATAAAGCAGGTGATGAAATACTTAAAGAAATTACAGGTTTAATCAAACAACATATAAGAGAATACGATATTTTCGGCAGATGGGGTGGAGAAGAATTTATTGTAATTCTTCCTAACACTTCACTAAACCAAGCATTAAACGTAGCACAAAAGTTAAAATCAATTATAGAAAAAAATAAATTTAAATATATCGATACATTAACTTGTAGTTTTGGTGTTACGGAACTGAAACCTGAAGATAACAGCGATTCATTTTTAACAAGGGTTGATTCGCTTATGTATGAAGCAAAAAAAAGAGGCAGAAATAAAATCATTTCAGATTTGAATGTTTAAACAGCTCATCAAGTTTATTTACATTAATTTTATATTTTCTTTTAGGGAGTTTTTGAATAACTTCCTTATCTTGTAAATCTTTGAATAACTTTATTAAAGTAGGTTTACTGATATTGATTTTTTCCATAATATCGTTATAAGAAAGTGAAAACGTATAATCATCGTCGATACTTTTTACAATCATTTTTATGACCTCTAACTGTTTACTTTCGCATACAATTGATGCTATTTTGAACAGCAACGTATTATTAACAAGCTCTTTTTCCTGATATTTAGGAAGTAAAATTTCATACAAACTGTCAAGCAGTTCTTTTATTTTAATAGGTTTTACGAGGTAATTTACGGCTTTAAGTTTTATAGCGTCAAGAAGATAATCGGTTTCGGTATAAGCGGTTGTCAGGATAAAAGGGACTTCAATTCCGTTTTGTTTTAGAAAAGAAATGAATTCAAGTCCATTTTTATCTCCGATTAAAATATCGCTAATAATTACATCAATATGTTTTTCTTTTAAAATTTTATAAGCTTCGGTAGTATTATCCGCAGTATAAATGTTTTTGACAAAATCTTCAAGAATTTCACTTAAATTTTTAAGTAAACTTGTATCATCTTCAATATACAAAATATTAAATTCTTTTAAAATATCATAATTTTTCATCATTTTCCTTTATAGGCAAAGTGATTTCAAACATTGCACAATTATACATAACATCCGTTCCCATTTTGTGCTTTATATTAAGGGCTTTTATCTTTCCGCCCATGTGTTCTTCAATAATCTGTTTTGCCATATAAAGCCCTATCCCGCTGCCTTTGTCTTTCAGTTTTGTAGTAAAATAAGGCTCGAATATTTTTTCAAGGTTTTCCTCTTTAATACCTCCGCCGTTGTCTATTATACTGATAATTATACCCTTTTTTTCTTTTTTTACTATAATCAGTATCTTTTTATGTTCAACACTGCTTTTTTTTAATGAATCTATTGCATTATTTAAAACATTCAAGCATACATGTGAAAGTTCGTTTTTATATCCTAAAATAGTGACGTCTTCTTTGATATTCACATCCATTTTAATCTTATATTTTTCAAGCATATGAGAAACAAGTTGTTTTGAATGGCAAATACATTCTTTGATACTAAGTGTCTTTTTGGTTTTATCGGGTCTGAAAAAATTTTTAAAATCGTCAATCGTTTTTGACATATTCTCTGCAAGAAGCAATGCTTCATCCGTCTTTTTATTTATAAATTCCGGAGTCAATCTGTTCATTTCGTTTTTTAATTTAATAGACTGTAAAATAAGCGAAATACTTCCTAGCGGCTGCCTCCACTGATGGGCTATGTTTTGAAGCATTTCACCCATTGCCGCAAGCTTGCTTTGCTGAAACATTATTTTATCTTTGCGTCTGTTTTCTTCTACGGCTTTTTTTATTCTTTTTTCAAGGTTTTTATTAATCTCTTCCAATTCTTTTGTTTTAATTTTTACTTTTTCTTCAAGGTCGATATGAACCTTTTTAAAATTTTCCACTATTAAAATTATGAGCGTAATACTGAATACAAACACCACAACAATACTGAATACTGAAGCTTTGATTACAAATGAAAATCTTTTATCCGTTTTAACTTTTTGCTCGATGGCTTTTTTTATATTAAAATTAATAAGCTCGGACAAATAAATATTGATAGTGTTTACATCGTTTTTAAGCTCTTTAAAATCAACCTGAGATGTATTTAAAAATTTTTTAATCTGAGAATTTATCCTTTTTCTAAGTTTCAAAACGTTTTCAATTACAAGCGATTCAAATCCCGTTTTTGGATACTGTGTTTGAAAATAACACTCCCACTCTTTATCCAAAAGTTCTTTTGCAAGCGCAATCACTTCTTTTGCCTGATTGAGGTTTATTTCACCGCTTTTATATTGATTAACTGTTTCAAAAACGTTTATTTTGTATAAATCCTTTATATTTTCAAGTTTTACAACAGGCACGGTTCTTTTTTGAAAAAGGGTGTCGATGTCGTTTTTAAAAATAAATATAGAATACTGCGATGAAACAATAATCGTTATCATTGAAAAAAATATTACAAATATCAAAAGTTTCGTTTTTGTAAAAAATCCGAGCCTGTCTAAAAACCTGGTATTCATTTTAACTCTTTAAAAGTGTTGTTTTTATATTTAAAAAGATACGTTTTGTTTAAAAGCTGATTGTTTTTATACTCTATTTTAATGCCTTTTAAAAAATTTCGGGGAGTGTTTTTTATAATTTCCACCAAATGAGAAGGCGTATACGGAAAAGTAAGCTTTTCAAAAGCCCTTAAAAGAATCTTATTTGCAAGATAGGCTTCAAACGCAAAAAACGAAGGTTTTTTATTCGGATAAAATTTTTTAAAATCCTTTTCAAACAAGACCGCTTCTTTTATTGATTTGTCGTTATAATACGGCACAACTTCCGAAAAAATTAAATTATCTCTGTTTTTAAGAAGTTTTACTAAACTGTCGGGATTAACAAACGATACCGTGCAAAACACAGCATCGGGATCTATTTGTCTGTATTTTTTAATAAACAAAGCACTCACTTTTGACGTACTTCCCATTATTATAGCCTGAGGTTTGGTTTTTGCTATTTCGTTTAACGCCGAAGTTATAAAAAAAGTGTTTCTTTTATATGCCCCAGCCGTCAATAAATTTAGATTTCTTTTTTTCAAAATTTCATAAGTATCATAGTATATTTCGTTTCCGTATTCGTCGTTTTGGTAAAAGACGGCAATTTTTATAATGTTTCTGTCTAAAAGGTAATTTATTATTTTTCTTATTTCGTCTTTATATGAAGCCCTGAAATTTAAGACGTTTTTATTGTTTCTTAAAAACTCCGCTCCGGTAAAAGGCGCATACAGAAAAATTGAATTGTCGTTCAGAAAAAGTAAAATCTCTTTTACCGTCGGTGTTCCCACTATTCCGTAAAGCAAAAAAAGATTATTATCATAAAGTTTTTTTATATTTTCTTTTGTAAGTTTAGGCTCGTACCTGTCGTCTAAAAAAAGATATTTGATTTTACCTTTAAGTCCGCCCCCATATTTTTCAAAACTGACTTCAGTTCCCGTTTTTACGGATTGTCCCATATCAGACATTATACCTTTAAGCGGCAGGGACGAGCCTATAATATATTCTTTTTTAGATGCTGTATACAAATAAAAACCCATAAGTAAAATTAACGGCAAAAAAATAAATATTCTTTTCATCTTCATACCTTTCATATTATTAAAACCAAAAAACGTGCCAATAAAGTGCTTGATATTATATATTTATTTTACCATTTAAGCTTAATTTAAGGTTTTAAGTGTTATAATGCTTTTAATCAAATACAAAAGGTTCGCAATGAATGAATTCGTATATTTTTCAAATGAGCTCGATTTTCCACTTCCGGAAAACATAATTCATACAAACGATACTTCCACAAAAGCAATTATATCTAACTCTAAGAAAATAGAATGTGAAATTTACGCTCCCGAAATTGATTTTTACATAAAAAATTCAAAAGACATCGTTTTGGATAAAATAGATGCAATCTCTAAACTTTATGAAATAAGGGCTGTTAAATTCGACAGTGCAAAATACAACGAATACCAAAAAGAAATCGGAAACAGACTGCTTATAATAGGCACAAAAGAAGAAGCCGAAAAAATAAACCCTGAAAATTTCGAAGTTTACTATGCACTTCCCGAATGGATAAAAGAAATTAAAGGCACTATAGGAAACCTTGAATTTACAATTGACAAAAACGGGGAAATTATTCCTTTGGTTGTGGATCAGGCCGTATGGTTTAACGCTCCCGAAATTGCATACAAACAAAGAGGAATAATCGACCCTTTAGATATCGGCATAGAAAAAGCACAAGAAATATTAAATAAAAGAACAGGAATATACAAATACAGAAATTTTATCACTTATGATGTCAATATATGCCAATATAACGGCAGGGTATTAGCAGAAACCTGCGGAAACTGCGTAGATGTTTGCCCTACTAACGCAATAATGAAAATAGACGAAGAAAAAAAACTGCTCTTTTCACACATCGACTGCGACG
>NZ_JBMYAU010000015.1:0-2790 GCF_053994455.1 Nautilia sp.
ATTTCGCTGCAATATTTTAATATGATTCCAGGCTTTTTTGTAGTTTAATCCCATTTTTTCAGCCGCTTTTGCGATTGAGCCTTCTTTTTCGATAAGTTCAAGTATTTCCGTTTTACCTTTTCCAAAAAGTAAGTTTCCTTTATTGTCTTCTATCCAGATTTTTGTTTTGATATATGCGCGAGGGCGTTTTTTTTCTTTAAATACACCTAGTTCACAGTAAATTACGTCAAATCCGTTGTCTTTAATTGCGCTTCTTACTTTTTTGAGGTTGTATTTTTCGGCGAGTTTTCTTGCGTCTTTGCAAAATACCCTGTTTTTTTCATCCGCTAATTTCTGAAGTTCGTCGATTATCTCTTTTTCGTAATTGTCGGTAAAATCAAGCTTTCCAAACTGCCCAAGCCCACAGTCAGTAATTCTCACACCCATTTCATCAGCCGTCTTACCGACAACAATTGGCTCAACACCCGCCTTTTTTGCCACTACATAAGCTTTTGCGCATGTGAGTTTATTTTCTTCGTTTTTATATTTTTCAATCAGCTCTTTTACTTTTTCCATTTTCGCTCCTTAATTTTACATTCCGTTTTACATTTTTCACTTTTCACTTTTCATTTCTTCAATTCTCCAGTCATGCGTATAAACATTCATTTTATCCCCCCTTGCAAATCCTACAAGCGTGAGATTGAATGTATCTGCTATTTTCGCCCCAAGACACGTTGTGGCCGTTCTTGAAATAAGTATTGGTATTTTATGCATTACGGCTTTTACTATCATTTCACTGCTTAGCCTCCCGCTTACCATCATTATGCCCTCAGCCGGATTTAATCCGGCAAGTATCGCTTTTCCTGCGGCTTTATCCACCGTGGAATGCTGGGCAATGTCTTCCGCGTCAAAATATGTGTCTTCATCAAAGTATAGTCTTGCCGTGTGAACGCAGCCTGTTTGTTCGTAAAGGGGGCATGAATTGTAGAATTCACTCATCTGTTTGGAAATTTCAAAAGGTGTGATTGTTCTTTGGGATTTGATTTTTTCGGCTTCAATTTGTGAAGGGTCGATATTTAGGTTTGAAGTTATGCTTTTTCCGCATCCGCTTACAATTATTGCTTCTTCATTGAGCTTTTCTATTTTTTTTGTGTCGGCTTTTGCCGTTACGTCAATTATAAGCCCGTCGTTTTTAAGTTCTATGTTTTCAATGTCTTCTAAACTTCCTATTATCCCTTCGCTTATGAGATATCCTACCGCAAGGGCTTTTAAATCAACGGGTGTTGCCATCATAGATACCGCTTTTTCACCGTTTATGTAAATATCCGTTCTTATTTCCCTGATTAATGTATCTTCAAAATCGAATTTTTTGCCGTTTTTTACTTTTTTAATGTTGAATTTGTAAACAGGTTCCATTGTATAGCCTTTTTGTTATGATAACATAAAATAAACAAAGTAGGGTAAAAATCAGGTGTAGCCGGAAAAAGGTTTGCCTGTTTAAGTGAGAATGGAAATCTATTTCGGAGGGCTTGTGATTAGCGCATCCTAAGGAGTGTAATATTCCGGCCACGCCTCATTTCTGCCGGGAGGCAGAAAAAATTAATGTTTTTTTTCCGCTTCTATATCGGGTTTGTGTGAAATCAGCGCAACTAAACCTACGAAAATAACTCCTCCTACAATATTACCCAATGTAACAGGAAGTTCATTTTTTAATAAAAAGCTTTTAACATTTAAATTTTCAAGGTGTTCAACCGGAACATGCAGTGCCTGAGCCGCCGCATGAATATCTCCCCCGAATTGTGCTAAATAGTGAGCTTTAGAAATAAGCCCTTCAGTAATAATGAACATATTCGCAACACAGTGCTCATATCCGCTGGCAACGAATGCTGCGATTAAAAATGCGATTCCCCATACTTTTCCCGCTCCGTCTTCTACGGCTACTGCAAGCCATACAGCCATACAAACGAATATGTTACAGAAAATTCCTCTTATGAAAGCTTCCGTAAAGCCAAGGGATGTTTTGGCTGATCCAAGGTGTGCAAAATGTTTAAGTATTTCACCGTCATATTTGAAAGGAAGTCCTGATTTATAATATAAATATGCAGTAGCTGCCGCACCTATAAAGTTAAAAATCCATACTACCGTCCAGTAACCTACAACTCCGCCCATAAAACTGACTTTACTTTCAGCACAACTTACACCGCTTAATACGGAACTAGTAAAGAGATGCCCTCCGTAAAATACAACTAACATCAATCCGGCTGAGAATGCAAAACCGCCTATAAAGTTTGCAATTCCGGGTGCTAGATTCTTTGCGACTCCTACGGTTGCGTGAGCCCAGAATATGTCACCCAAGGCAATTCCGCTACCGGCCATAATTGCGAGTAAAATTACACTAAGTAACGGTAAATGCGCTTTATGCTTAGACATATCAGACAATGCTACGATTGTATGATGTGGTGCTTTACATGCCATTGTTACTCCTTTTTTTTTATTCGATTAAAAGTTTATAAGGAAAAGAAAAAAAGAAATGTCTTGTAAATGACATTTTTTAAGAAAAAAAGTTTAAATTGTTAAGATATTAGAATTTCTTCAAGTCTTTGAAGTTTTTTATAAGCGTTTTTTGCATTTTGTTTAGCTGTTAAAGAGAGGTTGTTACTGATTCCCGTAATATTTTCAGAAGGAACGTCAATTCCTAAAAACAGAGTATAAGGGCAATATTCTTTTAACATTTTTATAAGAATTTCGACTGGGATATTGTGGGTTGTAAAAAAATAATTATATGAACCGCTAAGCTCTATAAACGCACTT
>NZ_JBMYAU010000016.1:0-11106 GCF_053994455.1 Nautilia sp.
CTTTTTGAATCATTTCATCTATTTTATTAACATCTTTACCTCCGCCTTGGGCGAAATCCGGTTTTCCTCCTCCTTTTCCACCCACTATTGGGGCGTAGTTTTTAATCAGATCCCCGGCTTTAACACCATCAACCGTAGAAACGGCTACAAGCGTAACCTTACCTTTGTTTTCACCGGCTAAAAACACTACGAGATTATCAAATCTGCCTTTAAGGTCCGTTGCGATTTCTCTAAGGTTAGCGTTGTCTATTCTTTCGATTATGTAGTTGATTCCGTCTTTGTTTACAGGTTTAATTTCTTTAACGGCCGCTTTTTCAAGATCTTTTATTTCGGTTTTTAGTTTTTTGATTTCCTCTTTTTGTTTTTCGACAAACGCTTTTAGATCTTTTGCTTTGTTTTCAGTTTTAATCTCTTCCACAAGATCCCTGAATCCTTTGGCGTATCTGTACGCACCGAATCCCGCAACGGCTTCGATTCTTCTAACCCCGGCACTCACACCGCTTTCTTTAACGATATAAAAGCTGTTAACCTCGGCCGTGTTGTTTACGTGCGTTCCTCCGCAAAGCTCCACACTGAAATCGCCGAATTTCACAACCCTTACGACATCCCCGTATTTTTCACCGAAAAGCGCCATTGCACCCATTTTTTTTGCTTCGTCGATACTCATTTCCTTAACTTCGGCAGGAATCGATTTGGCAATCACCCTGTTTACCATCTCCTCTATACTATCAAGCTCTTCTTTACTAAGCGCTTTCGGATGCGTGAAGTCGAATCTGAGTCTGTTGGCTTCAACCAAAGAGCCCGCCTGCGTTACATGCTCGCCTAAAACTTTTCTAAGAGCCGCATGCAGAAGGTGCGTAGCAGTGTGGTTTTTGGCAATTTCGCTTCTGCTCTCATCCACAACGGCCTCCACCTCATCACCGGTTTTAAGCTCTGCTTCAACGACTCTGCTTAAGTTTTTATCATCGAATTTTTTGGTATCCACAACCTTAGCAACAATTCTCCATTCTCCATTTTCCATTTTCCATTGTAAAACACCTTTGTCCCCTACCTGTCCTCCGCTCTCGGCGTAAAAAGGAGTAACTTCCAGCATTACCCATCCGCTGCCGTTAAGCGAATCAACCATATTCATATTTTCATCAAAAAGGGCTTTTATTTTGGTTTTATACTCTGTATGCTCGTATCCTACGAATTTGTTGTTTTCCACTTTTTCAAGATCTTTTAAATTAATCTTAACGTCCCCGCTTCCTTTCCAGTTAGCGCGGGCTCTGTCTTTTTGCTCCTGCATAAGCGTATTAAACGTTTTCATATCAACCTGTTTGTTTACTTCCCTTAACATATCCTGAGTTAAATCAAGAGGGAAGCCGTACGTGTCGTAAAGTTTAAACGCAACCTCGCCGCTGAACGTATCACCGGCCGTTTTTTTAAGCTCTTCTTCGAAAAGCTGCATTCCCTTGTCAATTGTTTCGAAAAATCTCTCTTCTTCAAGTTTTATGGTGTCTTTAACCGCTTCTTTTTTTTCTATCAGATACGGATACTGTTCCCCCATCTGCTCGGCTAACGTATCCACTATTCTGTACATAAAAGGCTCTCTCATCCCGAGAAGATACCCGTGTCTTACACCCCTTCTTAAAATTCTTCTAAGAACGTATCCTCTGCCTTCCCTGCCAAACTGCACCCCCTGAGCCGTCAGGAAAGTCACAGCCCTGATATGGTCGGCAATTACCCTGTGGCTTGCGCCCCTTTTATCAGTATGGTATTCTCTACCCGTAATTTCGACTATTTTTTTAAGTAAAGGTCTGAAAATCGAGCTGTCGTAATTGCTTGTTACACCTTCTTTTATAGCCGTAATCCTTTCAAGCCCCATTCCCGTATCGATACTCGGTTTCGGAAGAGGGGTGAGTTTTCCGCTTTCATCGCGATTATACTGCATAAACACGAGGTTCCATATCTCAAGGAATCTGTCCCCGTCTCCTCCTAAATAATCTTCAGGGGAACTGAATTTATCCGCGCCCTGGTCGAAATGTATCTCACTGCACGGTCCGCATGGCCCCGTGTCACCCATCTGCCAGAAGTTGTCTTTATCCCCCATTTTTACGATTCTCTCTTTAGGGACGTATTTTTCCCAGATTTTACCCGCTTCGTCGTCACTTTCATGAATCGTAATCCAGAGTCTGTCTTTTGGAAGTTCAAGCACTTCGGTTACGAATTCCCACGCGTAAGCTATAGCGTCTTCTTTAAAATAATCACCGAAAGAAAAGTTCCCGAGCATTTCAAAAAGCGTATGGTGTCTGTTGGTATATCCCACGTTTTCAAGGTCGTTGTGTTTTCCCCCGGCTCTCATACAAAGCTGTGACGAACACGCCCTCGGGGGTGTGGGAGCCGGTTTTTCACCGGTAAATATCGGTTTAAAAGGAACCATACCCGCATTTGTAAACAAAAGCGTCGGATCATCGGGCACAAGGGGAGCCGAAGGGTAAACCCTGTGCCCCTTGCTTTCAAAAAATTCCAAAAACTTCTTTCTTATATCCATAAAAGACCTTTTTTGATAAAATTTTAACAAAAAAGGTCCCAAAACAATAATGTATAAAAAAGAACTCGAAATTTTAAAGAAAAAAAACAGACTGCGAGAAAGAAAAACATACCCCGGTAATATTGTAGATTTGGCAAGCAACGACTACTTAGGACTTTCGGAAAACAAAAAAATACGGCAAAAAGCCTTTTCACACGCAATGGAGTACGGCTCACACGGGGCAAAAGCCTCTATGCTCGTAAACGGCTACCACCCGGCGCACAGACTGCTTGAAGAGAAATTAAAAACCTTAAACGGCTTTGAAGAGGCTTTGGTGCTCGGCAGCGGATTTCTGGCGAATATGGCTCTGTTTGAACTCGGAAGAAGGGGGGATCTTTTTTTGGTGGACGAAGAGTACCACGCAAGCGGAATTATCGGCAGCAGACTAACCCAGGCGGAAGTGAGGTTTTTCAGACATAACGACATAATCGATTTACAGAAAAAATCAAAAGATTATAAAAACTTTAAACGTGTATTTACCGTCGTTGAAGGCATATATTCAATGGAGGGCGACAAAGTCGAAAAACCGATAACCGATTACGCCCGGGAAATCGGAATGCTTATAATAGACGAAGCCCACAGCGTGGGCGTTTTGGGTGAGAGTTTAATGGGTGTTACGGACGAATACGGACTTGATCCCCAAAAAACGATAAAAATGGGCACTCTCGGAAAGGCGCTGGGAAGCTACGGAGCGTATATTCTCGCTAACGAAGAGACTGTTTCATATCTTTTAAACAGGGCGAAAAGCATAATTTACACTACGGCTCTGAGCCCTGTGGACGCGCTTTTGGCATATTACGCCCTTGAAGAGATTGAAAAAAACGGAAATTTTTATAAAAAAGAGATAAATAAGAGAAAATTAATCTTAAATTCAGATTCACTAATTAAAATTCTGCCCGCAAAAGACAATAAAGCACTCCTTTTAAAGCAAAAAGAACTTTTAAACCGCAACATACTTATTGGGGCCATCAGGCCTCCGACGGTAAAATTCCCCATATTTAGAATAATTGGACGAGCAGGTGTCGAAATTGATATAATTATACGGACAATCGATTTTTTAAAGGAATAATTTGTTCAAAAAGATTCTGGCGGTATTTTTAATATTTTCTTTTTTGATAACGGCGGGGGTTTTGGGTTATTTTGCATATCTTTACAACTCCACGAGATTTGCCAGTGAAAAAATAATATATTACCATCCCCCGTTAAGCGCAAAGTTCTACGACAGAAACGGAAAATTAATAGCGGTTAAATATAAAGATCAAAACAGATTTTACGTAAAATATGATGATATTCCCGGCCGTGTGATAGAAACTCTGATTGCCACGGAAGACACCTCCTTTTTCGAACACGAAGGAATAAATTTTAACGCAATCCTAAGAGCTTTGGTTAAAGACATAAAAGCGGGGAAAAAAGTCGAAGGCGCCTCCACCATAACCCAACAGCTGGTAAGAAATATATATCTGAACCGTAAAAAAACAATCGAGAGAAAATTAAAAGAAATGATAATTTCCATGAAAGTGGAACATTTTCTTACAAAAGAGGAAATACTTGAAAGATATTTAAATCAGATTTACTTCGGCCACGGATATTACGGGATTGCCACCGCGGCTTTCGGATACTTTCACAAAAACCTGAAAGATTTGAGTCTGAAAGAAATAGCGATGTTAATCGCGCTTCCTAAAGGCCCATCGCTGTACGATCCGGCAAAAAACTATGACCTGAACATCAAAAGGGCGGACAGGATTATAAAAAGGATGTACCTGCTCGGATGGATTTCACCTTCGGAATACAAAAAAGCCATTATGGAACATCCCGTAGTTTATAATAAAATGATTGAAAACAAAGCCCCTTACGCAGTAGATACGGCAATTATGAAACTTTATTTTAAATATAAAGATCTTTTTACAAGGGGATACGATATTTATCTGACAATCGATCTTCCTACCCAGATTCTTGCACAAAAAACGATTAAATGGAATAAAGAAAGGGTGCTTAAATTAAATCCTGATTTAAACGAATCTCAGCTTAACGGGGCTATGATAAACATAAACCCCCAAACCGGTGAGGTATTGGCAATAGTTGGAGGAGCCGATTACGAAAAAAGCAAATTCAACCGTGCCGTTCAGTCAAGAAGAAGTGTGGGTAGCGCCATCAAACCTTTCATATACCAGATTGCCCTGAATATCGGATACAACCCCGCAAGCAAAATAGCGGATATAAGCAGAACGTTTAAAATACCCAGCGACACGCCCGAAGAGGACAAATACTGGAAGCCTAAAAACTACGAAAAAAACACTCTCGGTCTCATTACTCTCCGCGAAGCTCTCGTTCATTCAAGAAACTTAGCGACTATCAATTTAGTTTTATCAATGGGGCTTGACACGGTACTTAAGGAAATGTACAATTTAGGATTCGACAAACTCCCCAACAATCTCAGCATAGCCCTCGGAAGCGTGGGTGAGAGTATGTGGAAATTCAGCGAGCTTTATACCATATTCAGCAATTACGGAATAAAAAGCAAAGTCCACATTATAAAAAAAATAACGATTCCGTTAGAATCCGTAACAATCACCACCGAACCCAAACACGAATACATAGAACCCGATTATCAGGCGTACTTGATAGTAAACATACTCCAGGACGTCGTAAAAAAAGGTACGGGTAGAAACGCAAGGGTAAAGGGTATCGAAATAGCCGGTAAAACGGGGACGACAAACGATTTCAGGGATGCATGGTTTTGCGGGTTTACGCCAAACAGCGAAACGCTTATATGGTTCGGAAACGACGATTCGAGTTCGCTCGGAAAAAAAATGTCTGGCGGAAGGGTGTCGGCTCCGGCGTTTGCCTATTTTTACAAAAACCTGCTTCAGATACACCCCGAGCTTATAAGAAAATTCAAAGTTCCAAAAGGCGTTCATTACTATCAAATAAACGGACACAAAGAGCTTTTCACGACTCAGTCGCCGCCTCCCAAGCAGGAGACTTACGTACCCGTTTTTTAGTGGTACATCTCCACAAATGAAAATCTCAGCTTTTTAAAAAACGAATAAAACTCTATCATCTCTTTTTTCGCATTTTCAAGTGAAATTTCTTTAAATCTGATTTTCCCGTTTCTAAACTGAGCGAGCCTGAAACAGTCAAGCGGCAAAACGTTTCCGATTTTAGGGTATCCCCCTATTGTCTGATGTTCTTTCAAAAGTACAATAGGATCACCGCTCGCAGGGACCTGAACGGTTCCGAAACTTATGCCTTCGGAGATGATATCTCCTTTTTCAGGTTTAACCTCGCCTTTTAAAACCGCACCCTGACGGTTTATCGATTTAAGCTCATAATCTTTGTTTAAAAATCCGGCCGTGTCGAAAAGCTCTTTTTGATGACCGAACACAATCCTGAGTTCCAAAACCTCAGGCACGTCAAGGGAAATTTCCGCATATCTGTTCGGAACGGTTTCGGGATTTCTGAGTTTTAAAACATTCCCGCCTTTAACAGGGCCTAAAATCTTTTCCCTTATACTGACACTGCAGCTTCCGTATTTTTTAGGGGCGTCAAAACCGTTTTTCACGCACAGATATACGAAATTGCCCTTTTTTAAAGGCTTGATTTTTACAATGTCCCCTTTTTTGAATTTAAAGGTTCTGTTTATTTTATATTTTTGTGAATTGATTTCCACTTCCCCCTCAATTCCGCACACAGCCGCCGAAAAGCTCCCCATCGCCTCAAATTCGAAATTGCCGAAAGTAATCTCCACACACGCCTTTTCCTTATCCCCCAAAAGTGCGTTTGCCAAAAGGTAGGAAAATTCGTCCATAGCTCCGCTGTGAGTGAGGCCTATGTCGGTATATCCGGCCCTTCCCATATCCTGAAACGTGCTTAAAAAACCGCTTTTTATCACCCTAATCAAGTTCGCCGCCTCTATTTATAAATTCGGATTTGGTAACGGGCTCGAATTTAACTTTCTGCCCTACCTTCAGAAGCGAAAACCCGTCAATCTTTTCACCGAACATCTCTTTGTACGTTCTTGCTATTATATTCCAGCCTCCCGGGCTTTTCATCGGATAAACGCCCGTCTGTGCGCCGGCAATTCCCACAGAGCCTTTCGCCACTTCGTTTCTCGGGGGAATACGGGGAGTGGGGATATCCACAACCCCCATATACGCAAAGCCCGGTAAAAACCCGATTGCGTACACGTCGTATATTTTTGAAGAATGTATTTTTATCACTTCTTTAACGCTTATTTTGTGATACTCCGCCACCCTTTTTAAATCATACCCCACACTTTCGTCGTAAAATGCCGGTATCGTGACAATTTCCGCCGTTTCGTCAGTTTCATCCACATTTTCCGCAAGCATGCTTTTTATACCCTCAAGCGCATCCTCATACGTCCTGTCGATTCCGTATTTAACCAAAATGGTCGTATATGAGGGGGTTACTTCCAAAAAATGAGGCTTTAATATTTCATAATTTTTCATAACAAGCCTGTGGATTTTCGGAGAAATAACATCGCCGAATTCAATTATTAAAGAATCTACCCCGGCAACCCTGAAGTTCATAAAACTTCTCTTACGGCTTTTATAATTTCAAGCGCCTTTTCATTGTCTCCGTGTACGCAGATACTGTCCGCCTTAAGATTTAAAACCTTTTTATTTTCGCTTAAAACATACCCCTCTTTAAACATCAAAATCCTCTCAAGAATTTCATTTTTGTCACTGATTACGGCGTTTTGTCTGCTTCTTGGCACCAAAAACCCTTCATCCGTATAGTTTCTGTCCGCAAACACTTCGTAAATGAGTTTAACTCCGAACTCTCCCGCAATTTTTTCATATTCATTGTTTTTAGTGCTGCTGAGAACCATAACGGGAAGATTCAGCACGCTTGCGGCGTTAAGTACAGCCCTGAACACCCCCTCGTCCCTCATCATATCGTTGTAAAGGGCTCCGTGGGGCTTTATGTACTTTACCTCCGTTTTGTGTTTTTTGCAAAATGCGCTTAATGCGCCCGCCTGATAAACAATATAATCCTCTATCTCCAATCCGCTGCACTTCATACTTCTTCTTCCGAACCCCAAAAGATCCGGATATCCCGGATGCGCCCCTATTTCCACACCGTTTTGTTTGGCCAAAAGCACGGTTTTGTCCATTATGAGAGGATCCCCGGCGTGAAACCCGCAGGCGATATTGGCCATATCGATAAGAGGCATAATTTTTTCGTCGCTTCCGAGTCTGTAATTTCCGAAACTCTCCCCCAAATCAGCGTTTAACCTAATCATTTTATCATCGTCCTTGGCAGATATAGTGCAATTTCGGGAAACAGTGTCAAAACGACAACTATTAAAATCATTATAACAAAAAAAGGAAACGTCGCTTTAAGAATATAGTCTATTTTTTCACCCGAAATCCCCTGTATTACAAAAAGTGAAAACCCGACAGGCGGAGTAATCTGCGAAAGCTCCACCATAAGCACCAGAAAGATCCCGAACCACAGCGGATCAAACCCCGCATGGATTATAATCGGAAGTACAATCGGCAGCGTCATTACCACAATGGAAATCCCGTCAAGTATCATTCCGAGTATTATATACATAATACCGATAACGAATATCAGCATATAAGGGCTTAAATGCATAGAAGCAATCCATTCGCTAACCGCCCTTGCAATTCCGAGATATTCCACCACCTGCGAGAGGAACCCGGCTGCGGCGATTATAAAACTTATCATAACCGTTGTTTTTACGGAATTAAGCATTGAGGTTTTAAACACGTCCCACGAAAGCGTTTTAAAATAAACGGACAGTATGATACTGCCGAGCACTCCTAAAGCCGCGGCCTCGGTCGGTGTCGCAAAGCCCGCGTATATGCTTCCGAGCACCAGCGCCACAAGCAAAAACACGGGTATCAGCTCCTTAACCGCCCTTATCCTGTCGCCCCATGTATACTCTTTTTCGGCTTTCGGGGTTACGTTTTTTCTTATTTTCGAAATAATTATAATATACGCCGAATACGCACTCGCAAGCAGCAGCCCCGGCAAAATACCTCCGATAAACAGCTTACCTATGGAAACGTCGGCCAAAACACCGTAAATGATCATAATTAAACTCGGGGGTATCAAAAACCCGAGCGTCCCGCTTCCGGCAAGCGAGCCGATTGCAAGTTTTTTGTCATATCCTCTTTTTTTTAGCTCTTCAAGGGTAATTTTTCCGACAGTGGCCGTAGTGGCGGCGGACGAGCCCGAAACGGCGGCAAAAAGTGAAGAAGCCGCCACGTTTATGTGAAGAAGTTTTCCGGGAATTTTATTAAACCAGGGAATAAGCCCGTTAAAAAGCTTGGTTGATATATCGCTTCTAAACAGCAGCTCCCCCATAAAAATAAACATCGGAAGCGCCGCCAAAGACCAGGAGTTAAGCGTATCGTACATAGAACTTGCAAGAAGAGAGCCTATTTTATCCCAAATGCTGATTACGGGGGGAAGATTCAGCTTGAAAACCAGCATTCCGACTATTCCGGTCACAATCAAAGAAACGGCTATCCACACCCCCGCTAACAAAAAGAAAAACATTACAACGACGAGAACCGCCGTTAACAAGAGCGGATCACTTATCATTTACAACCTTTATCAAAAATCCTATTATTGAAAGCATAAAAATAAAAAGCCCTACAACCATCGGTATCTGAGTAAGATATAAAGGGGTTTCGCTCACACCCTCGCTTAACATATCGTAACTGTATGATTCCCAGCACAGAAGAATCGAGCGGTAAAACACAAACCCGACCACCGCCAAAGCGATGCTTCCCGCAAAAAAATCCATAATTTTTCTTATTCGTTTCGGCATTTTGGAATAGATAATGGTTATTCTTATATGGCCGTTTTCTTTAAAGGTGTATCCGAGTCCCAAAAACACATAAGCCAGATAAAAATAACCGCTGTACTCATCCGCAATCATTGTGGAATGGTTAAAAAGCGCACGTGAAAATATTTCCACAAGTATAAGCCCCGTTAACAGTATAAAGGCTACGGAAGAGAAAAAAGCCCCAAGATCCGAGAGCCTTTCAAAAAATTCGACTATCTTTTTCATTGTCTGTATTTTTTAAAGATCTCTTTTACGTCTCTTGGTGCGTCTTTAAGGTAATCGTTTAGCATTTTATCCGCAATACCGTCAAGCTCTTTTTTAAGCGTCGGTGTGGCTTCCTGCACTTTCATACCGTGGGCCTGAAGTGTTTTCAGGGCTTTTGCGTCTTCCTCTTTAGAAACTTTCCACTGAATCGCCTCAGTTTCTTTCGCCGCCCTCATTACGGCTTTTTTCTGAGCCGGGGTCATTGCGTTCCAGTAATCAAGGTTAATACTTACACCCTGAAGGGGATATGCGTAGTTTATTTTTGTAAAATAGTCCAAAACCTCCCAGAATTTTCCGTCTTTTCCTGAAACGGAAGAAGTAACGACGGCGTTTACAAGCCCGGTTCTCAGAGCGGAATACACCTCCGCCCAAGGAAGCGCAACCGCACTGCCGCCCGCAAGCTGAATGAATCTGGCGGAATTTTTATCATACGTTCTGGCTTTTATGCCTTTGAAATCTTTAAGGCTTTTAACCGCCCACTTTGTATAAAGACCGCTCGGAGGCCAACTTACCGCATAAAGAAGTTTCTGGTTCCATTTTCTGCATACTTTCTGATATGCCGGTTTTGAAAGCTGATAGAGTCTGTATGCATCATCATATGATTTTGCAATAAACGGAAGCGCGGAAATACCGAACACTTTACCCCCGCCCGAAGTAAACGGCAAAAACATATCGCTGATAGGAACAACACCGTTTTTTACCGCTTTTAAAGGGTTGCCCTTAACAAGCGCGTTACCTGCGTGTACTTTAATCTTTATCGTACCTTTCGAATATTTTTCAACTAACTTAGCAAAAGTTTCGGCACCTTTGGTGTGGAAATTGTTAGGTCCGTAAACACAGTTCATATCGAGCGTCATGGTTGATGCAAGCAGGGCTCCGGCCGTTACAAGCATCGCCGAGATTTTCTTAAGCATTTCTCTCTCCTTAAGTTAATTTACGATTAATTATAGCAAAACTTTTAAATTGTCAAATATATTTAACCTTTTATTTCTTTAAAAGTACTTAAAACACCGGCCGCGGTTATTAAAAAAGCCCCCGTTATCTGATTAACCCCCGGAACCTGCCCTAAAAACAAAAAAGCCAAAAGCATTGCGAACACTATATCAAGATACTGCAAAACGGATGCAACCGAAACCTTTATGTAATTCAGCGCGTCATACCATAAAAAAAGTGCGAGCGCCGTGTGAACGGCACCCGTAACAAATGCGATTACCATTCCCTGAATGCTTAAATGCCACTCGCTCAAAAACAAAAAAGGAGCCGTTATAAACATAGATATCAAAATCTGCCAGGCAGTCACCGCGGCGGCCCTGTGGTGTAATGTGGCTATTTTGGAAAAAAACCCGAGCGCGCCGTAACTTACTGCCGCCAAAAACGCTATAAAGGCACCCTTAGAAAAACTCACTCCCCCGTTGCTTACAATCAC
>NZ_JBMYAU010000017.1:0-30834 GCF_053994455.1 Nautilia sp.
TTTTAATGGAACTTCAATGGAAATTTAAAGGAAAAGAGTGGAAAAATCGGAGTTATTGAAATGTAGGGACAAAATTGAAAACATCAGACAAAAAATGAACTGGGATATTAAAAAAATCCATGAAATTTTAAAAGAAAAGTTTGATAACGTGCCGGTTGATTATAATACTTTTTTTAAGCAATACAAATATGACGGCGTAAAATATAAAGGTTCAATTAAATATTTTTGTAAATATTACGAATATATCTATAACCTAAAAGAAGTTCAAGAAAAATTAACCGCTCCCTCAAAAACAAATACACTTCAATTAATAGCAGCTGTAATCATCGGTATTTTGCTTGGACTTATAACATGGAATGTCCTTTTTCCTGATATGGAATTAAAAAAAATTTATAATAACAAAGAATGCTTAAAAAAATGTATAAAGCAAACTATTCAAACACCCTCAAAATAATACCATTTACCTTTTTTTAAAAACCGACTTTTTTCCGTCATTACATAATCGTCAATATACGCCTTAAATTCAACAAACGCCTCTTTTTCACCGTCGATAAATTCAATTATTTCAAGTCTTTTAAATTCACTCTTACTGAATTCTTTAATCGATTTTTTCCATTCGTTTATGTCTTTTTCAAAGTGCGGTGAATCGGGATGAGTTGTTTTTACAATATAATCAGCGTTTCCGATAGCATATGCCGTGTATCTGCTTTTCATTAGAAATAAAGCGTTCGGAGCGCTTCTGATTTTGTGCCATTTATAACAGCACTCTTTGTATTTCTTACCGCTTCCGCAGGGACACGGAGAGTTTTTAGAAAATTTCATAATAAGCATTTTCCCCTTTACAGTTTATAAATTCGTTTATAACGCTTCCGCCTTTGGCGTATATGATGTTTTCAGGTATATTTTCAGGAAACACTACTCTTTCTTCTGGAATGTTTTCTTTAACCCAGCTTAACATAATATTTTTACTCTTTGAATTAATATAGATCTTTTCATCCCTTTGAAACTGCGAATTCAGAGCTTTATCATGCTTGGCCGTCACTATCTCAAAAGGTTTTTTATTATATTCAAAATCTTCATTTAGAAATTTAAATTTACCGTTATCTGTAAAAAAGCCCTCACTGTATGGAGGCTTATCGAATACTTTTTTGCGGTATATTTCATCCCCTGTTTTTTCCAAATCGGCATTTAATATTTCGTCGATATAATCATCCTCGCTTTTTAAGCCCTCAAATTCAAACTTATCCATTAAATATTTTGTTAATTCATATTCGGATATTGTTTCTTTACCGTTAAAAAATCCTTGTGATTTTTTAGCGACTAATACATATTCGTGAAAGTAACTCCCCCTCACATCCTTTTTCTCAAAAAAATCTTTACTCGGGATAAAAAGCGCAATTTGAGCGGTTTCATCCATATATTTACCAAAAACGACCGTTGTTTTGTTTTTAAGTTTTTTCCATTCGTTTCTGTTTGGAAAACTTACAAGCGGGTTTGCCGCCTGTACAAAAACAACGTCGTAATCATCAAGGTTTATATCCCACAGCGACACTTCGTTTTTATGATTAACACTGAAAGGGTTGTTTATTCCGTATCCGCTGCTGCCAAGAAACGCCACTCCTTTTGTCTTTTTCCCGAAATATCCGAACATGTAAAAGAGGCTGTCAATAGCCCATGTGGTTTTCCGGCATTCTTTACATTTTGCCGTTCCAAGTCCTGTAAGGACTGCACCGCCCTGCTTTATAACTTTAAAAAGTTTCATTAATTCTTCGTTATTTATTCCACATTTTTTCATTAGATCTTTTTTATCATACGAAAAGACTATTTTTTTATACTCATCAAAATTATCACTTACTTCATATTTCTCACTTTCAATCACCATTTGAGCCAGCAGTATCGCCAAGTAAAAATCACTGTTTGGTTTTACCTGTATGAAAAGATCCGAATTTTTAGCTGTTTTTGTATTTATGGCGTCAATAGTCACGGTAAACTTGTCTTTTATCATAGGAATAAGATGAATGTTTGTAACATACGGGTTTCTGCCCCAGATGATGATATTTTTGGCGTTTTTAATTATCCATGTCGGAAGTATTAGTGATTTTCCGCGTCCTTTAATTATCCCCTCTTCTCCAAGCCCGTCGCATGTAGAACCTATGGCAAACGTAGCTCCGTAATTCTCAAAAAAAAGCTTGGTTACATTTTGCATAACCCCCATATTACCGGAGCCTTTTACAAAAAGAACTCTTTTGGGATCTGTGTTTTTTAATATATCAAATAATTTATCCAGAGCTTCCTTTAACATAATGTTTTTACTGTTGTATTTAGGAGATGTTTCATAAGGGAATTTGAAATAATTATTTAGCTTCCAGCAAAGATACGGAGTTATTCCTTTGCCTTTAATTTTCCATTTTCCATTTTCCATTTTACATTGACAAGCGTCCCAACAGTCAAGCGGACAGAACATTTTGCAACTCTTTTAAAAATCTTATTACTTTTTTATTATGTTTATTTTCTTCAATAGCTTTTTGTATCGCAAGATTTAAATCATTATTTTTTGATATATCCAACAGTTCATTGTAAAAATCAATAAGATAGCCAGTTACCACTTCCCAAACAATCTTCTCATCTATTCCAAAATATTCATAAACTATAATATTTCTAAAATCTACAATTATTTTAAAATCTTTTTTTAGAAAATCAAGTTTAATTAATTTATTTGTAGCTTCACCTATAATTTCAAGCTCTCTGATTACTGCATCCCATGTTTTTTCATCATATAATAATTCTTGTGCATTGCTGAAATCTTTTGTATATCTTTTTATTTTATCGATTGCAATAAAAATATCTACAATATAAAATTCAGCATCTCTAAACATATATTAAATCTTTTTGGATTTTGTTTTTAATGTATGCTCTTACTTTATGAGACAGTCCTAAATCAACTTTTTTTCCAAGATGTTTTTCTAAAAAATATTTAAGTTCAAAATACTTTTGAAAAGAACTCGGCATTTCAACAATTAAATCAATATCACTTTTTTCATTTGCTTCGTCTCTTGCATATGAGCCAAAAAGAGCTATTTTTTTAACACCGAAACGATTTTTTAAAAGATCTTTATTTTGTGTTAAAAAATTTAATATTTCTCTTTTTGTCATAAAATGCCTTTTTTATAAATTATAGCATATTTATTTTATTCTTATTGTACCATTTTCCTGAATGATTTTATCTTCTTTAATCAGCTCGTTAACAGCAGATTTAAAGGCTTTTTTACTGACTTTGAAGTACTTTTTAATCTCTTCGGGGTCTGATTTGGTGGTTATTTTCATTTCGCCCCATTCTTTTAGAGCTTTATAGACTTTATCTTTAACATCATCTCTTGAGCCTATTTTCTGAAGTGAAAGATCAAGTTTTCCGTCCTCTCTTACGTTTTTGACAAACGCTTTTTTCTTCTGTCCCACTCTTACATCTTCAAATATTTCGTTATCAAAAAGCATTCCCTCATACATATCATCAACAATACATTTGTATCCGAGAGGCGTTTTTGCAATCACTATTATTTTTACTTCATCGTTAACATCATAGTTTTTCGCTTTTTTGATGTGGCGTGAGAGTTTGGAATCAAGCATAAGTCTGTCGGTTTTTTCGTCATATACGATTTTACCTATTACACTGTCGCCCTTGTTCAACTGTTTTTTCATATTTCCAAGCGGCATGAAAAGATCTTTTGACATTCCCCAGTCAACAAACACACCGAATTTTGCTACGTCTACAACCCTGAATACACCGAATTCACCGTATTCGTATCTCGGCTTATCGGTGGTTGCCACGTATCTGTCTTCCGAATCGTTATAGATAAACACTTCTATTTCATCGCCTATATTCATATCATCGGTTACGTATCTGTTAGGAAGTAAAACAGTGTCACCGTCAAGAGCTTCAAGGTAAAGCCCCTGAGGAGTCTTTTTGGAGATTTTGAGTCTGTTAAGAGAACCTAATTTCAAATATTCTTCAATCATACGTTAAACCTGAAATGCATTACGTCCCCGTCCTGAACCACGTAATCCTTACCTTCAAGTCTCATGGCACCCGCTTCTTTTGCACCCTGCTCTCCACCGTATTTTATAAAGTCTTCATAGCTTATAACTTCCGCTCTAATGAAACCTTTTTCAAAGTCGGTATGAATTACACCGGCTGCCTGAGGTGCTTTTGTTCCTCTTTTAATAGTCCAGCTTCTAACTTCGATTTTTCCGGCTGTAAAATAGCTGATAAGATCAAGTTTTTCATACGCTTTTCTGATTATCTGATCAAGTCCGCTCTCTTTAGCTCCGAGGCTCTCAAGGAATTCATGTCTTTCTTCATCACTCATATCAACCATTTCTTCTTCAAGTTTTGCACAGAGTTTAATTACTTCCCTTCCGTGTTTTGCTGCATATTCTTTTAATGCTTTTACGTATTCGTTATCTTCTGCTAAGCCCTCTTCATCTACGTTTGCACCGTAAAAAATCTCTTTGTTAGTAAGAAAGTTAAGTTCTTTTTCAAGTACTTTAAACGCATCTTCGTCTTTTTTAGGGAATGTTTTTACAGGGTTGCCTTCACTGATCCATTCCATAAGTTCTTCTGTTAGTTCAAGCTGAGCTTTTGCGTCTTTGCTTCCTTTTGCTTGTTTTTGAAGTTTTGCTATTCTTTTTTCAAGGGTTTGCATATCCGCATATAAAAGTTCCTGTTCAATAATTTCAACGTCTCTGATAGGATCTACACTGTTTTCTACGTGAATTACGTTCGGATCTTTAAAGCATCTTACCATGTGTAAAATAATATCAGTTTCTCTGATATTGGCAAGAAACTGGTTTCCAAGCCCTTCACCTTTGCTCGCACCCTTTACAAGCCCTGCAATATCGACGAATTCAATTGTAGAGTACTGAATTTTATCAGGATTTACTATTTTAGCCAGCTCTTCTATTCTCTCATCCGGAACGGGTACTATTGCCTTATTTGGCTCAATAGTACAAAACGGATAGTTTTGAGCTTCCGCGTTTTGTGTTTTTGTAAGTGCATTAAATGTTGTGGATTTTCCGACATTCGGAAGACCTACTATACCAACTTTCATTAAAATCCTTTTTTGGTGAAATTATATCGAAATAAGGCAGTAATTATATGGAAATGTTAAAGGAAGTTATGTTTGCATGGGTTGTTAAGGTTATTAAGGTTTTTATTGTATATTACTAACTAACAACCTTAACAACCTAAATAATTTTAAAAACTTATAATTCAAAGTGATTTAAGGAGCGTGACAAATGTATCCACCCCGAAACCACTTGCGCCGTGAGGGTTGAATCCCCATGCTTTTTCCACAAACGCAGGTCCTGCGATATCAAGGTGAGTCCATTTTTCTTTGTTTTCGTCTTCAATAAATTCGCTTAGGAAAAGCCCTGCGGTAAGCGCTCCTCCGTATCTGCTTGAAGCAATGTTGCAGATATCTGCGATTTCGCTTTTTAATAGTTTTGGCAGATATTTGTTAAACGGCAGGTATGCGAAATGCTCACCCGTTTTTTCTCCTGTGTTTATAATGCTTTCGATTTTTTCTTTTTCAAATCCCATAACTCCGCACGTATATTCTCCTACACCCACAACACAGGCACCCGTAAGTGTTGCAAAGTCATATATTTCATCAAAATCTTTGATGTTTTCCTGAGCGTAGCACAGACAGTCAGCCAAAACAAGTCTTCCTTCCGCATCTGTGTTTCTGACTTCTATAGTTTTTCCGTTTTTGGCTTTTAGCACATCGTCAGGCTTGTATGCGTTGCCGCCGATCATATTCTCAGCCGCACCGAGTATTGCGTGAACTTCCACATTTAATCCCAGCTCACTGATTGCTTTGATTATTCCAAGTACCGTTACCGCACCTGATTTGTCGCTTTTCATAGTTACCATAAAGTCACTCGGTTTAAGGCTTAGCCCTCCACTGTCATAGCAAAGACCTTTTCCGACTAAAACGATTTTTCTTTTTGCTTTTTCAGGCTTATATGCAAGATGAATGAGTCTTGGAGGATTAGAGCTTGCTTTTGCAACACTGTAGAATGCGTGATATCCGTTTTCAAACAGGTAGTTTTCATCGTAAATATTGCACTCAAGTTTGTTTGTTTTAGCTACATCTTCGGCAATGCTTGCAAGTTTTGCAGGTGTCAGCTCGTCAGGTACCGAATTGATAATATCCCTTACGAAGTTAACCGCTTCAGCTCTTACTTCTGCTTCTTTAATTATTTCGTCAAAATCTCTTTTAGAATTGATTGCTATCTTTTTAACAGGGTGTTTTGCTTTTTTACTTTTATATTTGTCAAATTCATAATCCCCCAGCATAAAACCTTCAAAAAACGCAACCAAAACATCCTCGTTTTTAGTATTCGGAGGTGTAATTTCCACGCTTTCAAATTTGTATTTTTTCAGTGATTTTATAATTGCAGCGGTTGCCGTTTTTATATTTTCGGGGTTTAGCGATTCAATACCTACGTAAATTCTTTTTTTCTCAGGTAAAACCAAAACCTCCCCGTCTTTTCCTTCAAATCCGTATTCTTCAAACTTTTTAGCCCCGTTTATTACAATTTCGGCTTTAACCTCGCCTTTTCCTTTTATAAATTCCATATACGCTCCTTATATTGTATTTGCGTAATTATAGTAAAAATAAGATTGGTTTGTGCTAATTACTTCAACACCCACGCCGAATTATGTTTTTCAAATCCGATTTTAGGATAAAATCCAGTTCCGGCGGGGGCTGAAAGCAGGATGATTTTGCAGTTTTTATGAAGTTTTTGTTTTAATCTTAAAATAAGTGTTTTTCCGATTCCCTGATGCTGATACTCTTTATCCACAGCCAAGTCTGAGAGATAACAGCAGTAATGGTAATCCGTAACGGCTCTTGCGATTCCGACTATTTTATCATTATCGTAAGCTGTTATTATAATATCTGCGTTTTTAAGCATACCTTCTATAACCTCAATATCATCGGGTCTTCTTTCTGCTAAAGCGGAGCGGTTTAAAATATCTATAAAATCACGGGCAGATATCTCAGGATTTATTTTGTATTCAATCATTTCTGTGCTTTTTTAAGCTCTCTTTTTTGATCTTCCCTGTGATTGATATACCAAAGCAGAGCAAGCATCGTAATGGCAAAAGCGATACCGAAATACCAATGATGTTTAACCCATTTTAGAAGGTTTATTATATGTTCACCGAAAATATAACTCGGAATAATCGTAACGCTCGCCCATACAAATGCGCTTATAAAATTTATAATCGCGTATTTTTTCGGATCATAACCGCTGATACCTATAGCCATAGGAATAATCGTTCTCATTCCGTATATGAATCTCTGGAGAAATATTACCCATCCGCCGTATTTTCTAAGAAGCAGTCTTGCCCTTGCGAATTTACCCCTGTGGGCATGCAGCTCTTCCAAAACCCATTTTTTGTTAAGTTTACCGAGGTAAAAATAGATCTGATCCCCCACAAAGCCCCCGAGTGCCGCAACTATTATGGAAACTATCATATTCATATCCCCGGTATGGGACAAAACCCCCGCCATTACCAGTCCCGTTTCACCCTCGGCAATCGACCAGAAAAACAGGATAATGTATCCGTACTCTTTTAATAAATTTACAAGATTGTCTTCCGTAAAGAATTCTTTTACGGTTTGAAAGTCAAAACCGTATAAAAACGTTGCAAACAGAATAAAAAAAACTAACCACTTTTTCATAACACCTCTTTTGTTATGTTTTCTATAAAATTTAAATTAAATTCGTTTAATATATTTTCATCAATTATATTTAATTTATATATCCAGTTTTTTGGAAAAGTTTTTAATCTGTAAATTAAATCTTCCACATTAAATACCGCCTTTTTTTTAGCGCATTCTATTATACTTTTATATTCGGGGTTAAAAAACTTATCTATTATAAATAAATCAAATACATCCTTTGCCTCATCTCTTCCTAAAACCGCTAAAAATTTATTTGCACAAATATTTTCAATATTATCTAGTACTAGATTATTTCGGACTACAACCTTATTACAATAAACACTTACATCGTTAACAAAATCAATTTTTAGATTATCAATTTTCCACCTTATAAAATCCTTACTTTCAATTTCCACTTCAATCTTAAAAAAATCATTTAAAACAGTTTTTAATCTTTTAACTTCTAAATTAAAGATTTTTGAAGTATTGGTAAAAAAATCCAAATCATCGCTATACCTCGCATTAACATAATATCTATGAAGACAAGTCCCGCCCGTTAAATAAAACTCCGTCGAATTTTCAAAAACAATATTTAAAACTTTATCTTGAAGAGCATATAATTTTTTATAATAATCTTTTAATTCCATTCAAGTTCTTTTACTTTAACATTTTTATCATTAAACAGTATTTTTTTAAGCACATTTATACGTCTATTTACAAAATCTTTATTAAAAACCGGTTTATAACTATATAAAAAGTCTTTAATTTCTTCTTTTGTAAAATCTTTTAAATCTCTTAATATATTTGGACTATAATTTAACACTTTTTCAAATAAGATTTTTTTTGTTCTTATATCATTAAAGTCAATTTTGTCTATTTTATAATCATTCCAAAAGAGATGTTTCAAAGTAAGCCTTTTTTTTGCGAAATTGTAGCATATTTTAAAAATTGAAAAAAAGGGATTGAAATTTAATCGAAATGCAAGATATTTTTTGCCTGAATCATATCCTTATCGCCTCTTCCCGAAAGGTTTACGATTATGAGTCTGTTTTCGATATCTTTTAGTTTTTTCAGATAAGCAACCGCGTGAGAGCTTTCGAATGCGGGAATAATCCCTTCTTTCTGACTTAGCCACACAAATGCGTCAAGAGCTTCTTTGTCGGTTATATAGTCGTATTTTACATTGCCTTTTTCAAAATGAAACGCATGTTCCGGACCTATTCCCGGATAATCGAGCCCTGCTGAAATGGAATACGCTTCTTTTATCTGCCCGTCTTCATCTTGTAAAAGATAGCTCATCTGACCGTGAAGTACGCCGGGGGCGCCTTTTAGGAGACTTGCGCCGTGTTTGTCTGTTTCCACACCCATACCCCCGGCTTCGATACCTATACACTGAACACCCTCTTCTTCAAGAAAATGGGAAAAAATCCCCATTGCATTGCTTCCGCCTCCGATACACGCTATTACATAATCGGGCAGTCTGTTTTCTTTTTTAAGAATCTGCGCTTTGGCTTCATATCCGATAATCGCCTGAAAATCCCTTACCATCATAGGATACGGATGTGGACCGGCAACGGTTCCGATTACGTAAAAAGTATCCCTTGCGTTTGTAACCCAGTATCTTATCGCCTCGTTCATCGCATCTTTTAGTGTTCTACTGCCGCTTTTTACCGCATGGACTTTAGCTCCTAAAAGTTTCATTCTGAATACGTTAAGTTCCTGCCTGTGAACGTCTTTTTCACCCATAAACACTTCGCATTCAAGTCCGAAAAGCGCTGCGGCCGTTGCTGTGGCCACACCGTGCTGTCCTGCTCCCGTTTCGGCAATCACCCTTTTTTTGCCCATTTTTTTAGCAAGCAGTACCTGCGCTATCGTATTGTTTACCTTATGGGCTCCGGTGTGGTTTAGATCTTCCCTTTTCAGATAAACTTTCGCGTTTAATTCTTTGCTGAGGTTTTGTGCAAAATAAAGGGGCGAGGGACGCCCGATATATTCTTTAAAATAATAATCCATCTCTTTCCAGAAATTTTCATCGAAACGGACAGTGTTATAAAATTTTTCGAGTTCCAAAAGAACGGGCATCAGCGTTTCTGGCACATAACGTCCGCCGAATTTGTCAAAATGCCCTTTTTCGTCAGGGTCGAATATAGGCTTTGGTATATACATCACTATCCTTTAATATTTAACTAAACTGTCCACTTCTACGCCAAGAGCTTTTATTTTCTCAGCTCCGTCTAAAAATGTAAGCTCTATTAAAAATGCGGCCGCTTCGATTTTACCGCCTATTTTTTCAATAAGTTTCACCGCGGCTTCGGCCGTTCCTCCCGTGGCAATCAAATCGTCTATAAGCAAAATTTTGGGATTTTGTACGTTTTTAAATGCGTCGATATGAATTTCTATTTCGTCAAATCCGTATTCAAGCGCATACTTTTCCGCGACGGTGGTATAAGGAAGTTTGCCTTTTTTTCTAAGAGGGACGAATCCTTTTTTTATCTTAGCGGCAATGGCGGCACCGAAAATAAAACCCCTGCTCTCAATTCCGCATACGAAATCGACGTCTTTATATTTTTCACTGAAATAATCGATTACCTCACTGAAAAGCTCCCCCTCGTTTAACAAAGTTGTAATGTCTTTAAAAATTATACCTTTTTGGGGATAGTCGGGGATGTCCCTTATAGCCTGTTTTACTTTATCAGCAAGTGTCATTTTTTCTCCTTGGTTTAACGCTAAAAAGTCAAAAGATTTTTAGCGGATTATTTAACTTTTTCGAGATAATCTCCGGTTCTTGTGTCAATCTTGATTTTGTCACCTTCCACTATATGACAGGGAACCGTAACTACCGCGCCCGTTTCAACTTTTGCCGGTTTTCTGCATGCACCGCTTCTATCTCTGTTGCTGACCGGCTGAGTTTCAACCACTTCAAGTTCGACTGTCAAAGGAAGCTCCACACCGATAACTTTTCCATTGTGAAACAGTACGTCGACATTCATGCCTTCAAGCAAAAACCCTTTGCTTTCTTCAAAAACTTTCAAATCAATCGGTATCATTTCATAAGTTTCGTTGTCCATAAAATAATAAATGTCGCCTTCGTTGTAAGAATACTGGTATTTTCTTCTCTCAAGGTTAGGTTCGTCCGCTTTGTCTCCCGCGTGAAACGTTTTTTCAATAACCCTTCCGTCGATAAGGTTTTTAAGTTTCGTTCTGACAAACGCGGCACCTTTTCCGGGTTTTACGTGATGATATTCGATTATTTTATACGGAATTCCGTCGAGTTCGATATTAAGATATTTTTTTAAATCGCTCATGCTGTATGCCATTGTTTCTCCTTTGAATTATCTGTTAAATTTCTGCGTATCCGACGCTTAACGCCGCTTTTAGGTTTCTAAGTTCGTTTAAGACGTTTTCATTTACTTCGTTGTCCACAATAATAACGGCCATAGCCTGACCTTCTTTGTTTCTTCCGAGTCTGAAGTCGGCTATGTTTATGTTGTTTTTTGCAAGAGTCATACCGACTTCCCCTATTACTCCGGGAACGTCGGTGTTTTTAAAGAATATCATTTTGCCTTTGGGTTCGAATTCAAGGTCAAACCCTTTAAATTCGACTATTCTCGGATGTTCTTCAAGCATGGTGCCGCTTATTGAATATTCCCCGTCGTCCGTAATTACTTTAATGTTTACAAGGTTTTTGTAAGTGTCGTTTTTAATTTCTTTACTTTCTGTTACGATACCTTTTTCGGTTGCTATAAATTCAGCGTTTACGTAGTTTACATTTTCCGTAATGTTTTGAAGGAGTCCTACGAGTGCAAAAGTAAGAACTGATTTGTCTTCTTTTGATATGTTTCCGCTCAGGTTCACTTTTACTTTTTTTATCGATTTATTGATAACCTGTGACAGGATGTATCCCATTTTTTGTGAAAGTTCAAGATATTTTATAACCCATTCGGGCGTGTTTGCCGTATTTATAGGAAGGTTAAGCGCATTCGGGTAGCTGCTGCCCCTTAGCGCTTCTATAATTCCTTCAGCCGCCTGGATTGCTATTCTTTCCTGTGATTCTTTTGTATTAGCACCGATATGAGGTGTAACCGAGGTGTTTTCAAGTTCGAAGAAAGGATGTTCGGTTAGAGGCTCTTTATTAAAGACGTCTATTCCGAGCCATGCGATTTTTCCGGATTTTAAAGCTTCGGCAACGTCTTCTTCGTTATATAACCCTCCTCTTGCACAGTTTATTAAAACAACCCCGTATTTCATTTTCTCAATTTCTTTTTTGGTAATCATATTGATTGTTTCTTTGGTTTTAGGGGTGTGGATTGTAATAAAGTCACATTTAAGAATTTCATCGAAATCCGTCGTATATTTACATCCTAAATCCGTAGCCTTACTCGGATCGATATAAGGGTCGTAAGCAATTACGTCCATTTCAAGAGCTTTAGCCCTTATCCCAACACGGCTTCCGATGTTACCGAAACCTATAATTCCAAGTTTTTTACCTGCAAGTTCGATTCCGAGCCATTTTTCCCTGTTCCATTCTCTTTCTTTTTTCAAATTCCAAACGGCGTTTGTAAAACTTCTTGCGGCGGTGAGCAGATGAGCCATTGTAAGTTCAACAGCCGCTAAGGTGTTAGCCGTCGGTACGTTCATTATAATAACGCCTCTTTTGCTTGCGGCTTCCATATCTACGTTGTCAACACCGACACCGGCTCTTACCACCGCTTTTAATTTTTTGGCGTGAGAGAGAAATTTTTCGTCAACCGGAGTGGGACTTCTTGTAATGACGCCGTCGGCGTCTTCTATTACTTTTAAAAGTTCGTCTTTCGGTGTTCTGCTTGCATCCACAAGTTCGATGTCTTTCGCCTTTTTAAGTATTTCGAATCCGGCGGGATGTATAGGGTCACAAACTACTACTTTCATTCATATCCTTTTAATGATTTTTTTTATTTTTATTTTAAAATTATAACTTTTAAAAATTTTAATGATTTTTTCAGCCTGTGCTAAAGATTTGAACAAAATAAAAATTTCGGTTTTTTTCTTTTCAAGCATGGAATACACAACACCTTCGTTTTCAAGTATTGCTTTTATGTTAAACAATGCATATTCGTCGTTTGCATTTATTACGACTTTATAGAGTATAATGTTTTTATACTCTTTAAAATCGATTTTCATAAACATTTCCCGTGCCGGAAAAGTATATGAATTAAAGAAGAGTTTCGTAACATCCCCTTTAATTTTTATTTTTTCCGATTTGTTGAATTCGGTCGGTTGAAAATTTTTAATCTCCGGCTGTGAAATTTTATCATAAGTAACAAACAATATACCCACAATTATAAAGGTTAAAATAAAAATTATTATTTTCATTCAGCAAGCTTAACCCTCTCACCGTTTATTTCGATAATTTTTCCTTTGAAATCGTCCCCTACTTCGTACTCTTTTTCATAATCCTCTTTTCTGACAAGCGCTTCGATGTCACCTAAATCGATAAACATTCCGAAATCGGTTATATATTTTACTGTTCCTTCCACTTCGTCGCCTATTTGATGGTTTTTTGCAAAAGCGTCGTAAGGGTTCGGCATTGCGTCTTTTCTTGAAATAATCACTTTGTTTTCTTCGGGTGAAATGGTTATGATTTTAAATTCGAGTTTGTCTCCGATATTAAATATTTCATTTGCCTTTTCACCTTTTTTGAACGATGCGAATTTGTTCGGCAAGAGCGTGCTTATACCGTCTATTTCAACAAAAGCGCCGACATTTATAAATTTGGTGATTATACCTTCCACCACATCACCTACATTATATTTTTCAGCAAAAATTACGGCCGGTTTTGTCAAAAGGTTTTTTCTTGAAACCCTTAATTTCTCTTCTTCGGGATTTATTTCCACGATTTCCACTTCGATTTCGTCGCCCAAGGTTAAATCATTTATCCCTTCCCAGTTTATTTCGCTTATGTGCAAAAATCCTTCCACGCCGTTTCCGAGATCCACAAAAGCCCCGTAATCGGTAATATGCGAAACCGTAACTTTTACAACGTCGCCGATATTTAGTTCTTTCACCTCTTCCCATGGGTTAGGCAGTGTTTTTTTGATTGAAAAAATTCTTCTTACCGGGTCAATCAGTTTGACCTGAACTTCGTCGCCTTCGCTGATATACTGTCGGTGATCTATTTTTTTGTAAAAAATTTCTTCTTTAGGAACAAATCCGCTGATTCCGTCAATGTCAATTACGAGACCTTTAGGTTTAACCTTTGTAACTACGGCATTGATTATTTCATCAGCCCTGCTTTCAAGTTTTTCTTTTATATCGTTAAGATATGCTTTTCTGTCCACAACAACGGAATTTTGTTTAAATTCTTTTACATACGCCTTAACCGTTTTACCCACAACGCTTTCGTCTTCTTTTAAGCCGCTGAGGCTTTTAGGGAGAAAAATTTCCTGTCCGTCCACATATCCTACAAATCCTCCCTTAATTAATTTTTCTATTTTAAACTCTATTACGTCACCCACTTTTAATTCGCTCATGCTAATTCCTTTATCTTTGAGATTATTTTTTCAACCAACCATTCAGGTGTGGAGGCGCCTGCGCTTATACCGCAGTGCGATTTGCCGTTAAACCATTCTTTTTTCAACTCTTCTACACTTTCCACGAGATATGCCGTACTGTATTCTTTTGCGATATTATAAAGCTGTTTTGTGTTTGAAGAATTTTTTCCGCCGATTATAATCATAATATCGGCTTTTTTGGCAAGTTCTCTTACCGCATCCTGGTTTTCGAACGTTGCGTTGCAGATAGTGTTAAACACTCTTACTTCTTTATAATTTTGAATAAGATAATCGGTGATTTTAAGGTAATCTTTTACTTTTCTTGTAGTCTGGGCCACGGTTGCGATATGCTCTTTCAGTTTGACGTTTTTAAGTTCCTCTGGTGTAAGCACCACGTATACCCTTTTATGAACCGAATAGCTCATAACACCCTGTATTTCCGGATGGTTTTTATCGCCGAAGATTACGATATCATATCCGAGTCTGCTCATCTCTTCCACAATTTCCTGCGGCTTTTTTACAAAGGGACACGTGGCGTCGATAATTTCTATGTTTTTTTCTTTGAGCTTTTGAAGTTTTTCTTTCGGTATTCCGTGTGTTCTTACTATTACCCTTTTTACATTTTCGTCGATATCTTCAATGCTTTCCACGTATTTTACATTATAGTTTTCGGCAAGTCTGTTAATTTCAAGGGGATTGTGAATCAGGGGCCCGAGCGTTACCGCGTTTTTTGATTCTTCCGCAATTTCGACTGCCCTTTTTACACCGAAGCAAAAACCGTAATTTTTGGCTTTTTCAATTTTCATTATTCACCTTAAAATCGGCTATTTTTTCAAACAGTTTAAAAAAATTCGGAAAGGAAGTGTTTATGCTCTCGGCTTTTTCAATTTCCATTCCGCAAAGAAGCCCGAGCACGGCAAAACTCATAGCTATTCTGTGATCGCCGTGCGAGTCTATTTTTGCTTTTTTAGGAATACCGCCTATAATTTCATACCCGTCTTCGAGCTCTTCCGCTTCAATTCCGCACGCTTTAAGCCCGCTGATAACCGCAGTGATTCTGTCCGATTCTTTTACTCTCAGTTCTTTTGCGTTTTTAACGAGGCTTTTGCCTTCCGCCACGGCCATAGCCATTGCGAGCGCCGGCAGCTCGTCAATAAGCCAGGGAATGTTTTCACTGATTTCTATGCCTTTTAATTCGGCGCCTGTTACTATAATATTGCCGATCGGTTCGTATTTGTCTTCTTTTAAAACATATTCGATTTTTGCGCCCATTTTCTCAAGCGCTTTATAGCTTTCTATTCTCGTAGGGTTTAGTGTTACGTTTTTAATAATCGCCGTTGAATCCGTAATGGCCGCCGCAACCGCAAAGAAAAACGCGCTGCTCGGATCGTTCGGCACTTCAATGTTCAGAGGTTCAAGTTTATTTTCAAGCGGATATATTTTAACTTTGCATTTTCCGTCTTCCATTTTGCTTTCAAGTTTAGCACCCATACCAGTAAGCATTCTTTCCGTATGGTCACGGCTAAGCATAGGCTCTTCGTAATATGAAGGCTTATCGGAATTAAGTGCTGCTAAAATCATAGCCGATTTTACCTGAGCCGAAGCAATTTTGCTTGTATAATCAAACGGTTTGAGTTTTCCGCCCCTTACGGCCAAAGGCGCCAAATCCCCGTTTTTTCTTCCATCGATTTTCGCACCTATGCTTCTTAAAGGATCAGCCACCCTTTTCATCGGACGGCGTCTTAGATACTGATCCCCGGTTAAGACGAAAAATCCGTCAATACCGGCGAGCAGTCCCATATATATTCTTATGGTGGTACCCGAATTTCCGCAGTACAGAACGTCATCGGCCTCCTGAAGTTTTCGAGGCGCATTGATTGTAATTATTCCGTTTTTTTCTTCCACTTCCGCACCGAGCGATTCGGCGATTTTAAGAGAATTAATCGTATCTTCCGCACGTAAATAGTTTTTAATAACGTTTTGACCTTCCGTCAAAAGGGAAAAAATCGCACATCTGTGCGAAATCGATTTGTCAGCGTCTACTGCAAATTCCTCTTTAAACTTTCTTCCGCCTTCAATTTCCAAAATCATCTAAGCCCTATTCCTTTACTTTCCAACGCTTTTAAAATTTTTTCCATTATATCATTAATTTCGTTATCTGTCAGTGTTTTTTCGCCCTGAATTACAAATCTGACCGTAATTGAGTTGTTTTCACCCAAATCGTAAATGTCTATCGGATAAAAATCTTTAAGCTCAATTATATTCAAATTATCGATAATTTCAAAGAGCTGTTTATACGGTGTGTTTTTATTGACAACAAGACTCAGATCCCTTGTGACTTTAGGAAACCTGTTTATTTCTTTTGCAAGTTTCAGTTCGTTTTTTATTTTCGTTAAATCTATTTCTGCAAAATAGGTGTCGTCTATGTCGAAATCTTTTGCAATTTTCGGATGAAGTTTTGCAATTGTACCGACAGGAGAGGAGTTTAAAATTATTTTCGCATTCTGATAAGGATGCGCCACCGGATGCGATTCGTTTTGAGTAAGACGGAATTCACCTATAATCTGGGCAAGTTTGTCGACCATGGTTTTGAAATTCACCTTAGACGGTTTACCGCTGTTATAAGGGTTTTCATAATCGTTTTGCCCGCTGATGACAAAAGCCATTTTTCTTACCTCTTCGCGTTTTTTATTGTAAACGCTTCCTTCCGTAAATAAAAATATCCTTTTATAACCGTTTGATCTGTTTCTTGAAACGTCTTCGAAAAGCTGAAGCAAAAGAGTTGTTCTTAACGTGTCAAGCTCTTTTACTATCGGATTAACCAGATCCAAATGTTCGTCAACCGTTAAAAACCCGTATTTTTGAAGTCTTTCTTTGTCATCGAAAACAAAATGGAGCGTTTCGTAAAAGCCCTGTGAAACGGATTTTTGTTTGAGAGTGTTTACAAAATCAAGCATTGATATTATATTGTTGATTCTGTTTTTTTCTTTAAACTCGAGCGGTTTTGAATCTATTTCGTCGATTCCGTAAATTCTGAGAATTTCCTCCGCCACGTCTTGAATGTTTTTTATGTCGTTTCTGAAGGGGGGAACCTTCACTTTCATATTTCCTTCGAAAACCTCCACTTCGAATTTAAGCTTTTTGAGGATTTCAACCACCGTTTTTTCTTTTATGTCGGCCCCTATGATGTTTCTGATGGTTTCTATATTCAGGTTGATGTATCTTTCCGGAATTTCGTTTATAAGATCGATAACCCCCGAATAGACCGGAAGGGCAGATTCATTTATAAAATAGTTTATGCCGAATTTAAGATTAGGTTCGCTGCCCCTGCTCGCCCTGAAAAAATAGTCGTCCGTTTTAAGGGAGTTTAAAAACACTATTTCACTCACATAATCGGGATTTATATAATTTGCGTTAATAATGTATTCGTTTGTTTCTTCAAATTCGATGTCGTTTCTGACACCCACGATATAACGTCCGTTTTTTGTTTTGTAAACATCCACTCCGTTTTCGTTTTCGAAAGAAACGCTGCCCGTCGTGCTTAGAACAAGTAAAACACCGGTTGCATGCATTGAGTATTTTAAAACTTTTTCACTCTCTTTTTGGGCTTCTATGTCGCAAAAAGAGAGTCTTAAGTCGATTTTGACATTGGATCTTAAATATCCTTTTACGGCTTTTAATAAATGGGAGGAGTGTTTTATTTCGTTTTTTTCTATATTTACGAGTCTGCCTATGCCTTCTTGCAGTTCTTTTAATTTGTATTCCAGGTTTTTAAGATCAATATCCAGTCCGGCGCTTAGTTCCCTCGCAATGCCGTAGACGCTGAAACAGTCCCCCCTGTTTGCGGTTACGCCGAGTTCTATTATTTCGTCGTTTAAATATTTGCCCGCATATTCCCCCGTTTTGAGTTCTCCTAAGGAATCGTCCATAATCAGTATTCCTTCATGGAAATCCGGTAAACCTATTTCCTTCGCCGCACAGATCATTCCGTTGCTTTCCACACCTCTTAATTTCGCCTTTTTTATTTTAAAATCCCCGGGCAGTACCGCTCCGACTTTTGAAACCACCACATATTCGGCGTTTACCACGTTTGAAGCCCCGCATACAATCTGCAGCGTTTCATCCCCGACATCCACTTTGCATACGTTTAATTTATCGGCATTAGGATGTTTTTGACACTCTATAACTTTTCCAATCACCACATTTTGAGGGACTTCATATTTCTTGTAACCTTCCACCTCCTGGCCTATTCTGTTTAACGTATCGATTATTTCCCGGGTGGAAACGTTTTTAAGATCTATAAACTCCTCAAGCCATCTTCTTGTCACTATCATTTAAACTGCTCCATAAGTCTGATATCTCCTTCGTACATACTTCTTAAATCGTTGATTCTGTGTAAGAGCATTGCAAACCTCTCCACTCCGAGCCCGAATGCGTATCCGCTAACGTTTTCATAACCGACCGCTTTGAAAACGTTAGGATCGACAACCCCGCAGCCGAGCACCTCCAGCCAGCCTGTGTGAGAACACACCCGGCAACCTTTCCCTTCACAGAATATACAGCTTATGTCAACTTCCGCACTCGGTTCCGTAAAAGGGAAAAAAGAAGGCCTGAACCTGACTTTAACGTTTCCGAACATATGTATAAGAAAACTTTCAAGTATAAATTTAAGGTTTGCAAAGCTTACTTTGCCTTCGTCGTCCACCACAAGACCCTCCACCTGATGAAACATCGGCGTATGGGTTAAATCGTAATCCCTTCTGAACACCGCTCCGGGGCTTATCATCCTTATAGGAGGCTTTTGTTTGAGCATCGTTCTTATCTGGACCGGTGAAGTGTGGGTTCTTAAAAGTGTTCCGTCTTTAAAATAAAACGTATCCTGCATATCGCGAGCCGGATGGTATTTAGGCAAATTGAGCGCTTCGAAATTATGAAAATCGTCCTCTACCAGCGGTCCCATTTCCACACTGAAATTCAGTTTCGTAAAAAAGTCTATTATACGGTTCATTGTCTGTGTAATCGGATGAACGGCTCCGCTGCTTTTAGGTACGAAGCTTGTTACGTCTATTTTTTCTTTTTTGAGTTTTTCTTCAAGAAGTTTCTCCTCAAGTTCCTTTTTTTTCTCCGCTATCATATTAAGAGCTTTTTCTTTGATTTCGTTCAGCTCTTTGGCCACTTCCTTTTTTCTCTCGGGTGCCACGTTTTTCAGTTCTTTGAATTTTCGGGTAATTATTCCGTTTTTTCCGAGGTACTTGATTCTGATTTTTTCAAGTTCCTCAAGATTTAAAACATTGCTTATTTCTGACAAATCCACCAAAACCGTCCTTTGTTTGTTTTTTTAGATATAATACTACCAAAAAAAAATGTGAAAAAGAAGGGGTGAGAGGCGGTGAAATCAGGTAAGAAACGGTTAAAAAACGAACCTTCTGTTATTTTCTTTCACTTTTTCTTATCCCGAATTTAACAAAGGAGACACAATGGAATGTATATTCTGCAAAATAGTAAAAGGTGAAATTCCTTCAAACAAAGTGCTTGAAAACGACAAGTTTCTGGCGTTTCACGATATAAATCCCGTCGCCCCGGTGCATGTTTTAATAATTCCGAAAGAGCATTTCCCTAAATTTGATGAAACTCCTGCGGAATTAATGCCGGAAATGGCCGAGTTTATAAAAAGCGTAGCAAAAGAACTTAACATCACCGATTACAGGCTGATTACAAACAACGGAAAAAACGCGGGACAGGAGGTGTTTCACCTACACATACATTTGGTTGCCAATCCGGAAGGGAAACTGTTATGGCCTAGGCTTTCTTAGGTTTTTTTTGATAAAATTCCGGCAAAAAGGGTTTTGATGAAATATGTAGGGGCACACGTAAGTGCTGGCGGCGGAGTTGAAAATGCGGTAAAAAACGCGGCGGACATCGGTGCCGACGGTTTTGCGCTGTTTACAAAAAACCAAAGACAGTGGGCTGCCAAACCGTTGAGTGAAAAATCGGTAAACAAATTCAAACGGTTAATGGACGAGCACGGTTTCAGTGCCGACGCCGTTTTGCCGCATGACAGTTATTTAATAAATTTGGGACATCCGGAGGAGGAAAAACGCGAAAAATCCTTAAAGGCTTTTATAGACGAAGCAAAAAGAGTGGAACGGCTCGGACTTAAATATCTCAATTTTCATCCCGGAAGCCATCTTAAAAAAATTAGCGAAGAGGAATGTCTCGACTTAATAAGTGAAAACGTAAACAAAGCGGTAAAAGAAACGGAAAGCTGTATATTCGTTATTGAAACCACGGCCGGACAGGGCAGTAATTTAGGTTACAAATTCGAACACCTTGCATATATTATAGACAAAGTCGATGATAAAAGCAGAATCGGGGTGTGTATAGACACCGCCCACATTTTTGCGGCCGGTTATGATATCCGCACGAAAGAGGCTTATGAAGAAACTATGAAAATTTTTGACGAAATTATAGGGTTCGAATATTTAAAAGGGATGCATATAAACGATTCTAAAGCCAAATTCGCAAGCCGTGTGGACAGACACCATTCGTTGGGTTTCGGGGAAATAGGGATTGAAGCTTTTAAATTTATTATGAAGGACGAAAGAATAAACAATATTCCCCTGATTTTAGAAACAATAGATCCCGAAATATGGGCCGAAGAGATTAAACTGCTTAAAAGTTTCGAAAATGTATAAATATTTAAACATTAAACGTTCCCCTAAACTCGCCGGAAGCATCGAAATAAGCGGCGCTAAAAATGCGGCCCTTCCGATTATAGCCTCTACCATTCTCTCCAAAAACGACGTAACACTTGAAAACGTGCCGGAAGTTGCGGATGTTAAAACGCTTTTAAAACTTTTTAGCCTTTTAGGTGCGAAATACGAATTTAAAAACAATGTTTTAATAGTAGACACGAACACAATAAACAATACCACGGCAGTATACGAAATAGTAAAAACCATGCGGGCTTCTATTCTGGTTCTGGGACCGCTGCTTGCGAGGTTCGGAGAATGCAAGGTTTCGCTTCCGGGCGGATGCGCCATAGGAGCGAGACCCGTGGATCTGCATTTAAAGGCGCTTGAAGCGATGGGCGCCGAAATAAGGATAGAGGGCGGTTACATCCACGCAACGGGAAAACTTAAAGGCGCCGATATAATTTTTGACAAAATAACCGTAACCGGTACCGAAAACATCATAATGGCCGCCGTGCTTGCCAAAGGTAAAACAAGAATCATAAATGCCGCAAAAGAACCGGAGGTGCTGCAGCTATGCGAAGTACTGAAAAAAGCAGGGGCGGAAATAAAAGGCACCGGTTCGAACGAAATAATCATAAACGGAAGCGACGGAGAGCTGCTGTCGTTTAAAAAAGAAAGAATAATTCCCGACAGAATCGAAGCGGGAACATACCTTGCCGCCGGAGCGATAACCAATTCTAAAATAACGATTAAAAACGTCATACCGGCACATCTTGAAAGCGTGCTTGTAAAGTTTTCCCAGATGGGATTCAGACTTGAGGCGAAAGAAAACGAAATAACAATTTTTCCAGCCGAAAAAATTCTTCCCGCAAACATATCAACAACAGAATATCCGGGGTTTCCGACCGATATGCAGGCACAGTTTATGGCGATAGCCACGCAGGCGGAGGGTGTCAGCATCGTTGAAGAGAGGCTGTTTGAAAACAGGTTTATGCACGTGCCCGAACTCAACAGGCTCGGGGCGAAAATAAAAATACAGAGCAAAACGGCAACCGTTTACGGCCCCACCCCTTTGATAGGCGCCGATGTTATGGCAACGGATCTGAGGGCTTCTTCGGCACTGGTTTTGGCCGGACTTATAGCCGAGGGCGAAACAAATGTACACAGAATTTACCATCTTTTCAGGGGATATGAAAAACTAATAGAAAAATTCACCGCATTAGGCGCCGAAATGGAACTGAAAGACGAGGCCCTACCTTAATATTTCAAAATATATTCGGGCGGTTTCCTTTCTGTCCAGTTTTCTTCCCAAAAACAGCTCCATTGCCAAAACCCCCTGATATACCAGCATATCAAGTCCGGTTTTAGTTTTCAGGTTATGTTTTTTTGCAAGTTTTAAAAAAGGGGTTTCTTTTCCGTAAATGACATCGACGGCATACTTCGCATTTGCAAAAAGTTTTTCCAAAGTTTCAACAGGCGCCGGATAGTTGTCATCGTTGAGCCCCGCACTTGTGGTGTTGATAATCAAATCATAATTCTTTATTTTAAATTCTTCCCACGTAAAAGATACAATTCTTTTGTTTTTGAAATACTGGAGTCTGCTTTCGGTTCTGTTTAAAATGTGTGCGTTTAGAAAAACTACACTAAGAGCCTTTGCGGTACCTCCCGCTCCAATTATTAAAACACTTTCATACTCAAACTCTTTAACCGCCTCTAAAAAACCGGGAGCGTCGGTATTGTAGCCTATTATTTTCCCGCCCTCCGAAACAAGCGTGTTTACGGCCCCTATTTCCTTTGCAATGCCCCTAACTTCATCGGCGAATTTAAAAGCGTATTCTTTGTGGGGTACGGTTACGTTCGCTCCTTTGATTTTCAGTTTTTTAAAAGTTTTTATAATCTCTTCGCCGTTTTCAAGCAGATATCTCCCGTAGCAGGATTTTATATTCTTTCTTTTAAAAAAATAGTTATGCATAAGCGGCGATTTTGAATGTGCAACAGGATTGCCGAATATTAAATACATAAAGCCCCTTTTATTGAAATTATCTTGTTAAATAAAAATAAAACTCTTCTTCGTCAAAATAAAACTTCACTTCGATGGCTTTTTTTTCGGATACGAGTATCTTAAGATTTTCCAAACTGTTGAACACTTTCGGCAGGATCATATTTATATGTACGTTGTGTTTGGCGAATTCCGTTTTCGTGTTCCCCACGATGATATTCGCAAATTCGGACACTATATCATACAGCTCCTCGGGCGAGGAACTCTCTTCCCCGAGCAGTATATATGAAATTTTTTTAGTAAGTTTTTCGCTGAATATTAAAACAACCATACCGTCGATATCACCGTAAAAACCCAAACTGCTGGCTATATGGTTAAGAGTTGTGTCGATATTCATTGAAGTGAGTTCGGGTTTTTCTTTTTCCGCTTTGATTCCCGTCATAAGTTCTATAGTGTTTATTGTGGAATTGACGAAATAAGGGAGAAGGTTTACGAGATCTTTTGTTATTTTTTTCTGTTTTTTATAAACGATACTCATATTTTTTCTGGCGCTCTTCACGATTTCGGAAGCGAGCATTTCATTTTCATCCGCAAAAAAAACAAAACCAACAACTTCCAAATCGTTTATCAGTTTTTTCTGAGTGTTTTTGGAGTTAAGTCCCACTATTATCATTAACGCCCCGTATTCGGCACTTTCAACCCCGAGTTTTGAGAGGAAATTAACGGCGTGTATATTCAGACCTTTTACATTGCCCATATTGAAAACGAACACTCTAAAACCGATACTCAGACTTCTTCTGAAATAATCCATATCAAATTTCCGGGTAATTTCGGTGTCAAGAAAACCTTCAAAATAAAAATAGACGATATTTTCCCTCACCACCGCACTTACACGGTTTGAAAACTTTGAAACTATTGAATCTTTAATAATTACCGCGTTTTTTCTGTTTTTAATTTCCTCCTCACCGGCGACGGTTAAAGGAAAATAACCCTTTTTTACCAGATGGTAGATAATAAGATTTCTGTTTTCCTCATTTTTAATTCCGCATATATAAATGTCTTTGTTAATTATCTCGTCGGTCGTAAAAACCTTTTCGACCTCTTCCGATTCGTATATATTAAAAAACCTGTTTTTTATTTTCAGTACGAGATTGTAAACGTTTTTGTTTAAATTAAAAAAACTGCACTCAACGTCTTTTTTGTATAAATTTTCAAAAACATCGTTTAAAAACCTCACTGCGTTGATGTTCGCACTGACTATTTTGGAAAAATCGATACTTACGTACTTAATGTTTTTCTGCTCAAAAGCTTTTAAATCGGCGGGAGTGATAATCATTCTTACGTTGTTGGCGTCGAGAAACCCCTGAGGTCTGTAATATGCCTTAGGTCCCAAAAAACTTTTGACAACGCCCATTGTTTCGCTTTTAAAGTTCTTTTAAAGTGGCGACCAGCGCTTCGAGTTTGTTATTTACCTCTTTATATTCAAGCTCCGGCCTGCTGTCCGCAACGACTCCCGCACCGGCCTGAAATATTATTTCGTCGTTTTTTACCAGAGCGGTTCTTATCGTGATTGCGGTGTCCATATTGCCGTCAAATCCGAAATATCCCACACTTCCTGCGTAATATCCCCTTTTGAGTCCTTCGTATTTTGCGATAAGCTCCATAGCCTTTATTTTAGGGGCGCCTGTCATTGTCCCGGCCGTAAAAGTTGCTTTAAAAAGATCAAACATATCGTATTTTTCGTCCAGCTCGCCCACAACGTCGCTTACCAAATGCATAACATGGGAATACCTCTCCACCCTCATAAGCTCCTCCACTTCCACACTTCCGGCTTTGGCAACTCTTCCCACGTCGTTCCTGCCGAGATCCACGAGCATTATGTGTTCTGCGACCTCTTTGGGGTCGTTTAGCATATCATGCTCCATTTCCAAATCTTTTTTCAGCGTATTTCCTCTTTTTCTCGTTCCGGCAATGGGTCTTAAAAGTATCATACCTTCGTTGAGCCTTACCATAACTTCCGGTGAGCTTCCGATTATTGCGAAATCGTCCATATCAAGATAATAAAGATAAGGCGAAGGGTTTTTGCTTCTCAGTTTTCTGTAAAATGAGAGCCTGTCTATTTTCGCTTTTACTTTCAGACGGTTGGAAAGCACTATTTGAAATATGTCACCGGCGCCGATATGTTTTTTCGCCGTTTCCACCATTTCGAAAAACTCTTCTTTTGAAAACACGAATTTAGGCTCTTGTGTTATTACGGCCTTTTTTAAAGGAAGGTGTTTGTATGAAGAGTTTATTACGTCTTTTATTATGTACAGGTAATTTTTCAGATGTCCGTCGTTTATTATAACGGTAAGTTCCGAAGATTTATGCGAAAAACCTATTACTATTTTGGGCCTTATCATATAAAAATCGGGTATATCCGTTTCGTCTTCGAGGTTTTGCATATGCCTTTTAAGAACGGGCTCAAAAACCTTTACCATATCGTACCCTATATATCCGACAAATCCGTCGACAAAACCTATTTGCAGTTCCCGCGAAACTTTTTTGTAATATTCCGTATCTATTTTTTCATAATAGGTTTTTAAAAATTCAAAAGGATCGGTTTCATATACGTTTTCCTTAATTCCGTCGAAATAATGTGTTTTTTCGTCTTTGTATACGATTCTTTCCTTTTCGCCGACAAATAAAAACGTATAATTTCCGTCCGTGTTGTTAATGACGCTTTCAAGCAGAAACATTCTCTCTTCAGGAAAAAGATGTTTAATCTGGTTGTATATCGCTATGGGGGAAAATTCGTCAACAAGAAATTTATCGAAAACCATTATTTCACCTTATAAATAAAAGCGTTTTGCGAAATCGTACCTCTGACGGATTTGAGGTTTTTATAAGCGGTTTTTTTATCAAAAGGCCCTATTAAAATTTTAACCACTTCTATTTTTCTTCCGTTTTTAACATATTCGGTTTTATACAGTCTGTAACCGTAACCCTCCTGTTTTATAAGTTCTAAAAATTTTTTATTCGGCTTTTTATATTTCATTAAAGCCGCCACCTGAATGTAATAATGCCCGGCCGCGGCGGCTTTAGCCTCTTTTTTTGCCTGTTTTACTTTTTTTTCCGGTTTTGCGGCGTTTATTTCGGAATTCTGCGGCTGCGGTGCTTGAAGGGGCTGTTCTTCAACAGCGGACTTTTCGGTATCCGAAGGCTGTTCGGCGTTTTCTTTTAAAAGCTTTTCGCTTAAGCTGCTTGTATTGTCTTCTTCAATAGGGACTTCTTTAAACATACTTTCCTGTTTTTCCTCGTTATTTATTTGAGGGGGTATAACAATGCTTTCCTGTTTGTTCGAAACGCTGTTATTGTATATAGCAAATCCCAAAACCCCTATAATAAACACCAAAAAAGCTATCGCCCCGTAAATCAAAGGTTTTTTTACGGGTTTTTTATCATTTAAATTCAATAAATCGTCTTTGTTCGCCATATCGACTCCTTTTTTTACATATGCCTAGCCCATTTTGCCCCTCTTTCTTTCTTATAAAGACCGTAAGGCAGATTGAGTATATTGAATTCTCCGGGCAGTTCGTCGGTGGGGAAAACTCTCCACTGTTTGGGAAGTTTCGCCGCAAGTTTCATAGAAAGGGTTTTTCCGAGCTGAACGGCTTCGTTTAGGGTTGTGTGTCCTTTATGAATATAAAGGTGCAGATGCCCGGGAGTTTTCGAATGATACGCGGTAAAATTCAAAAAACCTTCATCCCTCAAAAGCAGGCTCGCCCTGTTCCAGAATCTTTCGGGATCCCTGCCGTTATAGTCTATAACTATGTTTTCGACTATATTTCTCTGTCTGTTAATCAGATCATGCGCTACTATTATTTTTCCTTCGGCATGCTCGTTCATAACCTGAAACGTTAAAGGCCTGTTTACTTTTTCATATCTGTCGAAAAAAGTTCTCCCTTTATAAACTATTTTACTGACAATTGTACCTTTATATTCATAATAGTAACTTTTATTCATTTTAATTAAAGAAATATCAACGCCGTAAGCCAATATGTCTCCTTTTTATATTAAGGGAAAAACCCTTAATAAGTGGGTTTGTCGTAAATCACGAACTTGCTTGCAAGCTCTTTAAGCTCCGCCGCAACTTTTTCCTGTAATTCCAGATTGTAAATATCGTCAAGCACGTCCGCTATTCTTGTGGCTATCAGTCTGAATTCGTCCTCTTTCATACCCCTCGCAGTAAGAGCCGGGCTTCCTATTCTGATACCGGAAGTTACGAAAGGACTTCTTTTCTCACCCGGAACGGTGTTTTTGTTTACTGTAATTCCCGCGCGTCCGAGTGCCTCTTCGGCTTCTTTGCCGCTGAATTCTTTATTCAGAAAACTTACAAGTACCAAATGATTGTCGGTTCCTCCGCTTACGATGTCATACCCTCTCTCAAGCAGCACTTCGGCCAAAACTTTAGCGTTTGCTTTTACCTGTTTTGCATAATCTTTCCAGCTCGGCTGAAGGTTCATTTTAAATCCGACGGCTTTAGCGGCAATCACATGTACCAACGGTCCTCCCTGAATTCCCGGGAATATGGCGCTGTTGATTTTTTTGGCGTATTCTTCGTTGTTTGTAAGAATAAGTCCGCCTCTGGGACCCCTTAATGTTTTATGGGTTGTGGTGGTTACAACGTCACAGTGTGGGAACGGATGAGGATGTTCTCCCGCAACCACAAGTCCGGCGATATGTGCGATATCGGCCATTAAAATAGCACCGACTTCATCTGCTATTTCCCTGAATTTGGCAAAATCGATTTCCCTCGGATACGCACTCGCCCCGCAGACTATCATTTTGGGTTTTACTATTTTAGCAATGTCCATTACCCTGTCATAGTCGATTCTTCCGGTTTTTTCGTCGATACCGTAAGAAAAACTGTGGTAATGTTTGCCTGAAAAGTTTACTTTCGCCCCGTGTGTCAAATGCCCGCCGTTGCTTAAATCCATTCCGAGCAGTTTGTCAAGAGGCTTTAGAAGCGCCACATACACGGCACCGTTTGCCTGGCTTCCCGAATGCGGCTGCACGTTTGCAAATTCACATCCGAAAAGTTCCTTTGCCCTGTCAATTGCCAGCTGCTCAACCAAATCCGCATACTCACATCCCCCGTAATATCTTTTATACGGATAACCTTCGGCGTATTTGTTTGTAAATACGCTTCCCATAGCTTCCATAACTTCAGGAAGTGTGAAGTTTTCACTCGCAATCATTTCTAAGTGGTTTGTCTGTCTTTCAAGTTCTTTTTCAATTATTGAATACACGTCGATGTCGTAATCTCTTAAACTCATTATTTCTCCTTTTTTATTTTACGTCGTCTTCGTTTTGAATTTCTTTTTTAGGTTTCATCGTCGGAAATAAAATCACATCTTTAATCGAATGTGAATTCGTTAAAAGCATCACGAGCCTGTCGATACCCAAACCTTCACCGGCGGTGGGAGGCATTCCGTACTGAAGCGCCCTTATGTAGTCTTCATCCATTTCCATGCCTTCTTCGTCGCCTTTGGCTTTGGCCTCAAGCTGGGCTTTAAATCTTTCATATTGATCAAGAGGATCGTTGAGCTCGTTAAATCCGTTTGCAATTTCGCGTCCTGCAATGAATAGCTCGAATCTTTCGGCAATTTCCGGATTTTCGTCGCTTCTTCTCGCAAGCGGTGAAATTTCAATAGGAAAGTCAGTTACAAAAGTGGGATCTATCAGTTTGCTTTCCACAAACTCGTCAAAAAGCTCCGCCCACAGTTTGCCTTTGGAGTCTATATGCTCTTCAACTTCAATTCCGTGATCTTTTAAATACTTTTTCATAGCATCCGCATCTTCAAGTATTTCTTCCGGAATATTTCCGATTTTTACAAGAGCGTCCCTGTAAGTAATTGTAGACCAATTGTCAAAATCGATAATCATTTCACCATACTGAAGTTTTTTAGGAAGATTTAATTTTTCAAATAAAAAGTCAAACAGCTCACGAGTGAGTTTCATCAAATCTTCTTTCGTATGATACGCCCAGTAAAATTCTATCATGGTAAATTCAGGGTTGTGGGTGTGGTCAATTCCTTCGTTTCTGAAATTTCTGTTTAGTTCAAACACCGCTTCGAATCCGCCCACGATAAGCCTTTTTAAAAACAGCTCCGGTGCTATTCTGAGGTTCATATCTATATCAAGGGCGTTATGGTGTGTCATAAAAGGCCTCGCATTAGCACCGCCCACAACAGTGTGAAGCATCGGCGTTTCAACTTCCAAAAATCCGTGTTTTAAGAAAAACTCCCTAACCAGCGAGACAATTTTGCTTCTTAAAAGAAACGTGTCTCTTACCTCTTTATTCATAATCATATCAAGATATCTCTGTCTGTATCTTGTTTCGACATCCGTTAGTCCATGAAATTTTTCGGGAAGCGGATGGATTGCTTTAGTTAGTATTTTAACGTCATCCGCGTGTATGCTTAGCTCCCCTGTTTTCGTTACGAACGGATAACCGGTTACTTCGACGATGTCCCCCACTTCAAGATTCTTTTTAAGTAAATTGAATTTATCGCCGAGTTCGTTTTTGGACATATAAACCTGCAATATGCCCGTCATATCTTCTATTTTGAAAAAAGCGGCTTTTCCCATAAGCCTTAAAAACTTAACCCTTCCCGCAACCGTAAATTTCCTGTTTTCGTCACGTCTGTTTTCCAAAGATGCCACATCTTCGTTTTTTTCTAAAAATTCCGAAATTTTAGTGTCTCTTTTTGCATTGTGTCCGTACGGGTTGATACCCGCTTCTTTTAGTTTTTCGGCTTTTTGCATTCTCAGTTTTAAGTATTCGTTGCTAAACATTCAGTTTATCCTTTTTATGTTGTATAAGTGAAATTTTAACATTTTTCCCCAGTTTTTCTAAATCCTCGGGCGTTATATTTATAATTTTTTTGCCTATTTTGACCAAAACAGGAAACATAACGCTTTTTTGGGTGTATTTTTTCATTTTCTCTTTTATAAACGCGACCTGCCAGAGCATTGCTATGATAATGCTTACAAGCAGAAAAAACTTCGCACCCGAAAATATAAAACCCAAAATTCTGTCAAGCGCCCCGAGAGCACTGATTTTCAGAATTTTACCGAGTAAAAACCCTATAAACACCGCCAAAATCCAAAATCCCACGAACACCACTATGAACCCTAAAAGATCAACCGCGGATTTATTGGGGATGTTGAAAAGGTTGTCGTTAATATAAACCCCGGTCTGGTGAAAAAGTTTCGAGGCCAGAAAGAAACCTCCTATAATTCCTATCAGACCGGCGAGTTCTTTTATTATACCGTTAAAATACCCCTTAATTGCGAGAATAAGCGTAATACCGATGATAATTCCGTCAAAAATACTCATCTCACTCCCCTATTTCAAAGCCGTTGCGCTTGATTTTCGCCTGATACAGCGCATTGTCGGCTCTTTTTATGATTTCATCGAAAGTGTCGTTTCTTTTGTGTTTCGCAAGACCTATAGAAACGGTGACCTTGATTAAATCCTCCTTATATTTCAAAAGAGTGTTTTCTATTTTTTTTACAATTCTTTCTATAATTCTTTTTACATGCGAAATATCCATTCTGTTAAAAATAATAATAAACTCATCCCCTCCGTATCTGTAAATTTTGTTTTCCCTTCTTATCATTTTTTTTATTATATCCGCTATTTTTATAAGTACGAAATCCCCAACCAAATGTCCGTATTTATCGTTAATTTCCTTGAAACGATCCAAATCCACTATTGCGATTACAAGGTTAAGATCCCTCTCTTTTCCTTTTTCCAATATTTCGTTTAAATCCTTAAGAAGCGCTTTTCGGTTGTAAACCTTCGTAAGGGGATCTATAAGAAGCTCTTTATA
>NZ_JBMYAU010000018.1:0-7798 GCF_053994455.1 Nautilia sp.
CACCCTATGGTCGAATTTTTCGAAATGATGGTTATAACACAGCTGCTGGCTTTGGAAGTGGCGGTAAGAATGGGCAATGATGCTGATATGCCGAGGAATCTGGCGAAATCCGTAACGGTTGAATAAACACTGTATTTGAACGGGGAACTGTTTTGAAAATGAGAACCATTAAAAACGAAATGATAAAGCTTTTTATTGTTTCCGGTATAGGGTTATTGGTACTTCTTTATATAGCTTATAAATCGGTAACGTACGTCGTTATTAATCAGGAGTACCAAAAAGCGAAACTGTTAGCCCATACGCTGGTTTATACGAGGGATTATATCGCAAAAGTGGCTCCTTATATAAAAATCGAAAACAACGCTTTTCACCCTTTTGCAATTACTCCGGCGGTTGTGGTGGGGCAGATTACAACTATAATAAAAAACAAAGAGCATTTTGAAGTCAAACAGACATCCGACAGATACAGAAACAAAAACAACAAACCGAACAAATATGATTTGGAAGCAATAAATTTTTTTAGAAAAAACCCTTTTAAAGAGGATTATTTCGCGTTAAAAACGATTGGTTCTAAAGACTATCTTTTTTACGCCTATCCTTTGAAAACGGAAAAAAGCTGTTTAAAATGTCACGGTTCTGTAAAGGAAATTCCAAATCGTTTGTATGAAAAACTGGTAAGGGTTTACGGAAAAAGGGCTTTCGGGTACAAGCTCGGTGAATTGAGGGGTGTTATTTCCATACGTCTTCCTTTTGATGACGTGGGATATAAAATAAGATTTTTATTTGAAAAACTGGCGCTGTTTTTGCTGGTTATTTACATTATAGGTGTTATAGTGTTTTTGAGAATTAATACAATGATATTAAAAGATATTGAAAAAATTAACGGATTTATGAAAAAAAATTTGAGCAACAATATATTCAGGCCAATGAAAGAGAGTCTGATTTTTTATGAGTTGGAAAAAATAAAAAACCAGATAAACGACACGGTAAAATCCATTAAAAAATTTAAAAGGGATTCTTACAGCAATTTTTATTATCATCCTTTAAGCAAACTTCCGAACAGAACAAAAATGATGGAGGTTTTGAAAAGGAAAAAAAGCTGTATACTCCTTTTTGATATAGACTCTTTTAAAGAAATAAATTATTACTACGGTGAAGAGATTGCCGATAAACTTATTTTGCAGGCTGTGAAAAGAATAAAAAAATACAAACCGTTTCATGTTAAAATAGATCAGTTCGCACTGCTTGTTTTTTGCAGGGAAAAAAATGAAATTGAACAGCTGGCGAAAAAAATTTTAAAAGAACTCGAGCAGCCTTATAATATAGATGCGATTAATATTTACGTAAAATTCAGAGTTGGAATCGCTTTTGGAGACAGAGAATTCAAGGATGCTTTAAATGCCCTTGAAGCCACAAAAATTCTTAACAGAGACATTGTGTTCAGCAATGAGATAAAAAATATAAAAGATGTTTCAAAACGTCATATCCAGCTTATTAAAAAACTTAAAATCGCTATCGAGCAAAATAAACTGATTCCCTATTTTCAACCTATTGTGGACAGAAACAAAAAAATATGCAAATATGAGGCGCTTATAAGGCTGATTGATGAAAGCGGTAAAACGGTGTTACCTGGGGATTTTTTGGAAATTGCGAAAAAATCCAGATTATATTTTGAAATTACAAAACAGGTGATTGAGAAATCCTTCAGGGTGTTTGAAAACACTGAATTTGAATTTTCCGTAAATCTCAGTACCATGGATATGGAAAATGAAAACATTAAGGAGTTTATTTTGAACAGGCTTTACGGTTTTACCGAACCGAAAAGGGTGAGTTTTGAAATTGTGGAAAGTGAAAATATTAAAAATTCCGAAACCGTTTTTGAATTTATAAAAGAACTTAAACGTTTGGGCTGCAAGATACTTATTGACGATTTCGGGAGCGGATATGCAAATTTCGATTATCTGCTTTCTTTAGGGGCGGACGGTCTGAAAATAGACGGGAGCCTTATTAAAAACATACTTTCCGATAAAAAATCTGAAATTATTGTAAAAACAATTGTCAATTTTGCAAAAGAAGTGGATATGAGGGTGATTGCGGAATATGTGGAAAATGACAATATTTTTGAATTTTTGAAAAATCTGGGTATCGACTGCTATCAGGGATATTTTTATTCCACGCCTAAACCTTATATTTAATTTTGTTATAATTCAAATAAAAAAAAGGATAATTTATGTTTGAAAATCTTGTAGAAAACATACAAGGATATAAAAAGCCTTTGGCTTTCGGAATTGCGAGGGTGGATTTCGGTCAGGTTAACAGGGATAAAGTTTTACAGGCGACTTATCCTGTAGTAAACTGGAATGAAAATTTCGGCACTGCGGCCGTATTTATAAGAGCTCTTTTTGAAAACGGTGTGGAAGTAAATTTTAACGGAAGCGAATATGTAGCCGATATTACTAAAGAATTTGTGGATACCGCTTTAGGGTTATTTGGTGAGGAGTTAGTAGCTGAAGCGGTAGGGGATAAACATAAAAATATTCAAGTGTTAAAAGTGTTAAAAGAAATATTCGACGATGAAGTGATGGATAATTACAGAATCTGTTTTCTGTTTGAAGACGAAACCCCTAAAAGCGTGGAGGCCGTTTATTTAAAACTATACGCTTTATCACAGAGAAAAGTGCCTTTAAGAAGTATAAATTTAAACGGAGCGTTCGGAATACTTACAAACTGTGCATGGGTTGGAAACGTTCCCATAGAGCTTGATTATTTAAGGGAAAACGAAATCGAGCTTAAATTAAAAGACGCTTATCCTGAAATCGAATATGTGGATAAGTTTCCGAGGTTTCTTTCTCATATAGTTCCTGATGACAATACAAGGATTTTGGATACCGCAAAGGTCAGAATGGGCGCCCAGCTTGCTGCGGGTACTACCGTAATGCCCGGTGCGAGTTATATTAACTTTAACGCTGGAACGGAAGGTCCCGTTATGGTTGAGGGAAGAATCAGCTCAAGCGCGGTTGTCAAAGAAGGTGCCGATGTAGGCGGGGGCGCTTCGATTCTCGGCGTGCTTAGCGGAACTAACGGAAACCCTATTACTATCGGGAGAAATACACTTCTCGGCGCTAACAGCGTAACAGGTATTCCTTTGGGTGACGGATGTATCGTAGATGCCGGTATAGCCGTTTTAGAAGGTACTAAAATATGGGTAAGCGAAGATGAATTTGAAAAAATCAAAGAAGTGAATCCGGAATGGAACGCCGGATATAAAGAGTATTTTAAAGGTTTGGAACTTGCCGGGCTTAACGGCGTGCATTACAGGTTCGACACTACAAAAGGCAAAATGGTGGCGTTTAGAAGCAGACGCGAAGTCAGATTAAATGAAGAACTTCACTGATTCCTTTTTTTAAGGAAATATTTAAAAGCAAAAATCTTTTTTTTTTGCTATAATTTCAAACTTAAAAATCAAAGCGCTATAGATGTGACGTTAAAGCGGTGAAACCGGCAAAAACGTTTCATTGTTTTTAGTTGAAAATTTCATTCAAAAAAGAGTAAAGGAAACACGATGGCAAGAAAATGTGAAATTTGTGGTAAAGGTCCTCAGTTCGGAAACAGAGTAAGCCACTCAAACAGAAAAACAAGACATAAATTCAATCCTAACATTCAAAGCGTTAGAATCGAAATCAACGGGGTTAGCAGAAAAGTTAAAATTTGTACAAGCTGTCTTAGAAGCTTGAAAAAAACCGTATAAAGTTTCCCCTTTCGGGGTTATAATGAAAAACGACTCTTTTTTAGAAGAAGTATTAAAAAAACTTGCTAATTTTCTACACTGGCAGAGAAATCCTAAACCTGAAGTAGATCTTTCTTCCGAAATTTGGGGTGAACTAAAACCTTTCAGAATTCCTGTTATACTTACTATTTTGATAATGCTGTTCGGCACACTCGGATATATATGGATTGATAATTTCAGTCTGCTTGATGCTATATACCAGACCGGCATAACATTTACTACCGTCGGATTCGGTGAAATAGCGCCTATTTCCCCTTTCGGAAGACTTTTTACGATATTTTTGATAGTTGCGGGGTTTGCGGTTTTTTCTTATGCAGTGGGGATACTTGTTGACGTAATAAATAAAGGGCGCTTGATTGCACTGTTTAAGGAGAATAGAATGCTTTATAAAATAGCGAGATTAAAAAAACATATGGTTATCTGTTACCATAACGATTATACCGTGGAACTTACAAAAGAGTTGAGAAGGGCCCATATACCTTTTGTCGTTATAGACAATAACAGCGATATGGAAGAAATTGCGAAAAAATATAAATATCCCTATTTTATAAACGCCGATCCCCATACGACGCTTGCAATAAAAAAAGCCCACTTAAGCAGTGCAAGGGGCGTTATAACCCTTTCAAAAAACGTAACGGACAATATTGCCGTAGTAAGTTCCGTAAGACTGTACGAAAAAGATTTAAAAAGAATTCCTTATTATATACTTTCGGTTGCAACCAGTGATGAGGAGATAGAAAAACTGATAAGACTCGGGGCTGATGAAGTGCTCTCCCCCACAAAACTTATAGCTAAAAGAATGACCGCCGTGACGGTGGATCCCGATGTTAAAAACATTCTGGAAGAGTTTGTTTATTCGGTTGATACCCCCCTTGATTTGGAGGAAATTACGGTTAGCAAAAAATCATGGGTGGCGTTTAAAAAACTTAAAGAGGTGCATTTAAGGGAGCTTTTTAACGTGACGGTCGTAGGTATAAAAGAAGAAAACGGTAAATTTATACCTATTCCCAAAGGCGATGTAATTCTTAAACCCAACGATGTCCTTCTGGTTATAGGAACCGGAAAAGATATGCGTAAAGCCAGAAAGGTGATAAGAAGCTCTGTCAAGCCTAAAGAGATAGATTTTATATAAATTGAGAATGGAGAGATGAAAATGGAAAATTGTAAATTCAGAATAACACCGATCAACGGAGGAATCTGTGCGGTTGACGGTATTTATGCTTCGGGTGTGAACGCGGGATTTAAAAAAGAAAGTTTTGACGTCGGATTTATAAGAAGCGATGAAGAAATGAGAGTTGCATATCTATTTACTACAAACAGATTTCAGGCGGCGCCTTTAAAGTATGTGTTAAATAAAGGTATAAAAACCACGAATTTTCTGCTTGCGAATTCCAAAAATGCCAATGCTATGACGGGGGAAGAGGGTATAAAAGACATTGAGGAAATTTTGGAATATTTGGGTACTAAAATTAAGGTTATTAATCCAGTTATGAGTTCAACCGGGGTTATTGGTGTAAGGATCGATAAAGAGAAAATAAAAAATGCGATTGAAAAATTTGATTTTAATGAAAGGGATTCCTCTAAATTTGCAAAAGCCATAATGACAACGGACAGTTTTGAAAAAGAAATCGCTTTTGAGGTTGAAGGTGAATTTGGTAAATTTAAAATAGGAGGGGTTGCTAAAGGTGCCGGAATGATAAATCCCCAGATGGCCACAATGCTCTGCTTTATAACGACTGATGCGGATATCCCGGAAAGTGAAATGAAAGATATTTTAAGTGAAATAAACGAAGAAAGTTTTAACGCTATAAGTGTTGACGGGGATACATCCACAAACGATAGCGTGTTTTTAATGACGACGGGTAAAGCTCCTTACGAAAAGGAATCTTTCAAGGAAGCTTTAAAACAGGTAATGCTTAAACTTGCCACCGATATAGTAAAAGACGGTGAGGGGGCTACGAAACTTGTGGCTTTTAAAGTATCGGGGGCAAAAAATAAAACGGAAGCAAAAAGAGCCGCCAAATCTCTTACGAATTCACTTCTTATGAAAACGGCTATTTTCGGTGAGGATCCAAACTGGGGAAGAATTGCCTCCACAATAGGTGCAAGCGGTGTGGAGTGTGATGAGAATACCCTTACGATTAAAATAGGAAATGTTATTGTGTATGATAGGGGAGATATATTGTTTACTCCCGAAATTGAAGAAAAAGCCCATAAAATTATGAAAAAAGACTCTTTTAGCATTAATGTGGATTTGGGAATCGGTAATGGTGAGTTTACTGCATACGGGTGCGATTTGAGTTATGAATATGTAAAAATCAATGCGGAATACAGAACCTGATATAAAATGGGTAATCAAATATATTTATTTTAAAAATGATTTAAATAAAACAGGAGTGAAACATATAATTTTTAATAATAATCGGCTGAAAATATATTTTGGAGGGATTTGGTTGATTTTTTCTGTTTTTTTGTTATAATTTTATTCACATTCCGGCGTAGCTCAGTCGGTAGAGCAGACGGCTGTTAACCGTCGGGTCAGAGGTTCGAGTCCTCTCGCCGGAGCCATTTGTTTTATTTATCAGTGTCTGGCACTGGGGTTTTGTAAACATAGTGGCACTATATTAATACGTCTGTGTAAAAGTGATTTGTCGTTTCTTTGTTTCAGAGCGTGGCGCAGTTTGGTCAGCGCACTACCTTGGGGTGGTAGAGGTCGCGGGTTCAAGTCCCGCCGCTCTGACCATTTGATTCGTACCTTCTTTAAAATACCTCTTGAGAGTCTAATTATAACTTTTATTTCAAAATAATTTACAACAGTTTAATTACATCGGTTGCAATTAGATTGTGTGTTTTTAAAAAATTAAAAACTTCCAAATTTGTCGCGCTTAATTATTTTCCATTTTACATTTGGTGTTTTACAGGATACTGATATATTTTTCTATTCCGTCCGGCGCTATTGTTACGATGTTGCCGTTTAATTTTTGAGATGCGAGTATGTTTGCCGCGGTCGAAATTCCGCCTGTGATTCCAAGGCCTGGCAATTGTTTTGTAAATTCAACCGCCTCGTTGTCATCTATCAGTATAACGTCGTCTATCAGTTCAAGGTCGGTGTTATCGGTTATAAACCCCGCTCCGATACCCTGGATTTTGTGTGGTTTTACTGGAAGGTTTTTATTATATAGTTTATTGTAGATTGCCGGAGAGTTTATACTCTCAACAGCAATTATTTTAATACCGAGAGGCTTTAACACCTTTCCTATGCCGCTAATCGTCCCGCCGCTTCCGACTCCCGCTACAAAATAGTCGATTTTTTGAATTTGATTAAGAATTTCAAAAGCAGTAATTTCCTGGGCTTTGGCATTCAGGGGGTTGGAAAACTGGTTTGTATAAAGGGCGTTTTGTTTTTGGGTATATTCTTTTGCCTCATTTATGGAATCGGATATCGAGCCTTTTGTAAGTATTAAATTTGCACCGTAAAGTTTCAAAAGCTTTTTTCTTTCAATTGAATAACTATCAGGCATGAAAATAGAGGCTTTAATTCCGAATTTTTTAGCGTAAAACGCAAGGGCTATTCCGGTGTTGCCGCTTGTCGCTTCCACTATTTCATTATAGCCTTTACTGATGGCGTCCTGAATCATAAAAAGGGCGGGTCTGTCTTTTATACTTCCTGCAGGGTTTTTATATTCGAGTTTTACTGATATGTTTTTTAGCTGATATATCGGTGTATTAAACATTTTTTTCTCCCAACCACATTTTAACACTGAAATTTTGAACGAATTTCAGTTTATGCGTATAAATAATTAAAGGTCTTATTTTGCTTTTGTTAATATTTTCCAATATTTTCATAAATTTAAATTCTTTTAAAAATCTTTTATTCCATTCGTTCTTATAATCTTTTTGGTTTATAATGCATTCCGCCAGTATTTTAGCCGAATGCATAGCGTAATATATCCCTTCAAAACTTAAAGGCATTACCTGTCCTGCCGCATCACCTACAAAATAAACATTTTC
>NZ_JBMYAU010000019.1:0-9859 GCF_053994455.1 Nautilia sp.
AGAGTCGAAGCCGTAATCGACGGAATGGTTGAGGCGGTTAAAATCTGGGAGAAAAAAACGAAAGAAAAAGAGTATATGAGAGGACACAGCGTCGAATTATTAGAAAAATTAGGAGCAAGAAATGATGATTAATCCCGAAATAACATTTTTTGAGGCCACACTTGAAAATGTGGTTGAGTTGATAAAAGCGTGGTATGACGAAAACAAATATCATTATGTAACGGTAAACGCCACCGATAACGGAGGAAATGTAACTATTGACTGGATATTTTCAAAATATTACGACAAAAACAAATTGGTGGTGTTCAGGGCGGAAAATGTATCTTACGATGCAAAAATACCTTCAATCGTAAGCGTGGTTCCGAGTGCATGGATAGCCGAATGGGAACTTGCGGATCTGTTCGGGCTTGATGTGGAAAATGCGGCAAAAGGTGTGTTTATAGAACCCGACGCGCCTCAGGCGCCGCTTAGAAAAGGGGAAGCAAATGGGAAATAAGATTATAGTGCCTTTCGGTTCACAGCATGTAGCGCTGCCTGAGCCTGTGAGCTTTTTATTTGAGACTCAAAACGAAGTGATTACGGATGTTACGGTAAATATAGGATATGTTCACAGAGGTATAGAAAAAGCTGCAATTACAAAGTTCGAATATACGCAGCTTCCGTATTTGGTTGCAAGGGTCTGCGGGCTTTGTTCCATTACCCACGCCGGGGCTTACACGAACGGTATTGAAAAACTTTTAGGAATAGAAACGAATAAAAAAATAGACTATTTAAGAATGCTTGTGGTAGAGCTTGACAGAATCCATTCACACCTGCTTGCAAACGGACATGTTGCCGAGGTTGTAGGATATGAAAATCTATTTATGCAGACGTTCAGGTACAGAGAAGACGTAATGGACATACTTGAAAGAATTACAGGTAACAGAGTGCAGTATGATTACCAGATAATAGGAGGGGTTGCAAGGGATTTTGATAAGGAAACGGAAGATTTTGCAAGGGAAAAACTCTTAACGCTTAAAGCAAACACCGAAAAACTGATAGAGTTTTTCGAAAACGACTATACGTTCGGTGTAAAAACAAAAGGAGTGGGAACTATTTCAAAAGAAATGGCGGCTAAATTCAATGCTGCGGGTCCTATTGCAAGGGCGAGCGGACTTGAAACGGATGCAAGGGCCGAGTATGACTATCTTCCTTTTGAAGAAGTGGGATACAAGCTTCAGATACGAACGGAAGGTGATGTATGGGCGAGAAATATGGTGAGATTCGATGAAATTATGAATTCAATCGAAATGTGTCTGAATATTCTTGACGGAATTCCCGAAGGAGAACACAGGGTTAAAGTAAAGGGAAGACCTGAGGGTGAGACGTTTGTAAGGGTTGAAGCGCCGAGAGGTGAATGTTTTTATTATCTTAAAGGCAATAAAACTAAAGTTCTTGAAAGAGTTAGAATAAGAGTCCCTACGTATGCGAATATACCCGTGCTTAAAGAACTTTTTGTAGGTGAGAAATATTCGGATGCCCAGGCGATAGTTTTAAGTTTCGACCCGTGTATGAGCTGTACGGCGAGATAAAGGAGAGGTTATGATACAAATGTTTATAGAATCACTTAAAAATCTTGTTTCAAAACCTGAAACAATAAAATACCCTTTTGCCCCTTCACCCGAACCTAAAGGTTACAGAGGGACTATTCTTTATAACGAAGAGCTTTGCATTTTCTGTGACAAATGTGAAAACATCTGTCCTCCGGGGGCTATAAAATTTGAAGTGGTAGATATCGAAAGCGGAAAAAAGCAGTATAACTATAATCCGTATCTGTGTATTTACTGCGGGGCGTGTGTGGATGTGTGTCCTAAGGCGGAAGAAGGTTGTCTTGTACAATCAAACGCAAGAACGCCGGTAATGGGCGAAAGTGTGGTTAAAAACTCCAAACTCGGATATTTCATCAATACAATGGACAATCCTAAAGACGTTGAAAAAAAATGGCGGGAACTTGAAATCAGGGCTTCTGAGAGCAGGGCTAAACTCGCCGAATACAAAAAAGCCAAAAGAGCCGCGGCAAAGGCCGCAAAAGCCAAAGCTTCCGAATAACTTCCTTTTTTCTTTTTTTAGGTGTATAATACCTTATGAATAAAAATTCATAAGGATTTGTTATGAAAATCGCCTTCTTTGAAATAAAGCCTGAAGAAAAGTCTTTCTTTGAGCAGAATCTGAAAGGTCATGAACTCTATTTTTTTACCGAAACTGTAAACGAATACAAAGGTTACTGCGATTTTGAAGTAATTTCCGTTTTTATACATTCGAAAGTGGATAAAAACGTCCTTGATAAATTTCCTAAATTAAAATATATCCAGACCCGCTCAACCGGTGTTGATCATATGGATTTGGAAGAAATTTACAAAAGAGGGCTTCTGGCAAGTAATGTATTCGGATATGCCGGGCCTGCGGTAGGTGAATTTTCATTTTCCCTTCTTTTTGAAGCAATCAGAAAGACGTATATAGCAATTAACAGAGTCAAAGAAGGCAATTTAAATTATTTGGATCTAAAAGGTATTGAAATTGCCGGAAAAACCGTGGGAATTTTGGGGCTTGGGACGATAGGTAAATATATTGCGAAACTTGCATTGGGATTTGAAGCTGACGTAATAGGGTTTAACAGAAGCGAAAAACATATCGAGGGCGTGGAATTTACCGATAATCTGGATTATGTATTAAAATATTCGGATTTTTTGTTTATTGCGCTTCCTCTTACAAATTCAACAAGAAATATGATTAATATGCAAAATATAACAAAATTCAAAGGTAATGTTATAATTAACCCGGCACGTGCCGAAATAATACAAAAAGAGGTTTATGAAATGTTTGAGGGAATAATCGCCGCAGATGTTTTACCTGACTGGAATCTGGCGAAAAAAGAAAATATTATTGCGACACCGCATATGGCATATTACACTAAAGAAGCTCTTTTTAGAATTATGGAAATATCACTTGAAAACATTAAAGATTTTTTAAGCGGAATGAAACCGAGAAACTGTTTGAAAATCTTGTACGAAAAGGAGAAATAATGCTGAAAAAAGTGAGTGCTTTGGCATTATCAGCCGTAATTTCACTTGCATGCAGCAGCAACTGCCTTGAATGTCATCCTAAACTGAAACCTTTGGAATACGATAAAAACAATAAATATTATAAAGAACACCATTTTTTAATTACATGCACCAAATGCCATCCGAACCACAGTGAAAAGGCGATGAGCGAGTGCGGGGCGGACTGTTTTGACTGCCACAGCAGGGAAAAGCTTATAAATACACCAATACCCGAACATCAAAAGCTGAAAACCTGCACCAAATGCCATAAAGACACTTTAAAAGATATAATACCCCAAAATCCTGCGAACAATTTTTTAAATTTTAATAAAAATTAAAATTTTTTCTTTTTTTTGTAAAAATATATTGACATTGGAAAATAATTTACATATAATTTCAGTCCACAACGACAAGTTGTGAAAGAAAAGCCGACCCGTTAGCTCAGTCGGTAGAGCATCTGCCTTTTAAGCAGAGGGCCGCTGGTTCGAATCCAGCACGGGTCACCACTCAGACGGCCCCTTCGTCTAGCGGTTAGGACACCGCCCTTTCACGGCGGCGACACGGGTTCGAGTCCCGTAGGGGTCACCACTTCAAAAGTCCTAATCCATTTTTAAAAAATTGTCGGTCGCTTAGCTCAGTTGGGAGAGCACCAGCCTTACAAGCTGGGGGTCGCAGGTTCGAGCCCTGCAGCGACCACCATCTACAATGCCAAGTGTGGAGCCGTAGTTTAGCTGGTTAGAATGCCGGCCTGTCACGCCGGAGGTCGCGGGTTCGAGTCCCGTCGGCTCCGCCATTACTTCAAAAACTCCGTAATTTCGGTATCTTTAAAAATGAGCGAAGTAAGTGTAAGTCGTTTTTGGTTTATTTTCTGACAGTTTAATAGAAAAATATATTTTATAAAACATCTGCAAATCCATTTTTATTTCGCTCCATAAACTTAGTTTCACTATAATAAATATGCCCCTAAAGATTTATAAAAATCAACTCCTAAAAAGACGTCTTATAACGTTTCTAAAATTATATTTTTATGATATGATATTTACAAATGTAAGTATAAATGATAAAAGCGATAGGAATAAGATAATAACCAAATGGTTTGAAAACAAAGAATATACAACATCACAAAAAGAAACAAACCGATAGGAATAACCATATCGTTTGATGATAAAATAATAACAGAAGCGCTTAAAATATCCTTTTTAATTGAATTGATGCGTATCAAAATTCTCTTATAGGACTGGGAGAACTTGCGACATCTTTGAATATAAAAAAAAGAAGCTATGAAATTTTTATCCTCATTAGGCGTTGATGTAATCGATTATAATTTTAAAGACAATTTGAATATGGCCCGGAATTTTGTGAAATGATAATAAGCGTCAGCACTGTACTTATAATTTTAGGTTATTTAAAAAAACTTGATTTGCTTACTGTTTTAAAAAAAGTTATATACCAAAAAAAGTTTACGAAGAGGTTACTTTTAAAAATGATATTTAATTTCCTAAATTTATAGAAGTTATTGAAGCTCCAAAAAACGAAATTTTAAGCAATTTCAGAAGAATTTTAGATGAGGGGAAAGCGAAGCCGTTACCCTTGCTGTTGAAAAAAACTTCCCCTTATGCTTGTTGAGAAAAAGGCAGAAAAATCGCCAAAAACCTCGATATTGAATTTATTGGATTTTTCGGTATTTTATATATAACTACAAAAAAATCATATCTAAAAAAGAAATTGAGAAATTTTTAGATGATGTCCTCTTAAACGGTTAGCGGATATCCGACAAACGTTTTTTACTAAATATTCCGGAAATAAATAGCTAACTGTGGATAAATTTTACGTCGGTTTTGCCATTTAAAATTTTCCAATAAGTGTATGTTACTATTGCTAATCGTTTGATTAAACCATATTTATCCAATGTAGATCTTACACAATTTTTACGTATATTAATAAAAATCATTTCCCTCTGTTTATTTAAGAGATTTATTTATTTAAAGGTTGTATAATAAATAAAAAGCATATTACAGAAAGACCGTGGATGATATTGGAAAAAAAAGTGCTAATAAATATATTGAAATATGAAAACAGAGATAAAAATTTTGAAAAAATGGCTCTTGAAGCTTTAAAAATAAACAACGTTTTTGATTTGAAGAGGTTTGTGGAAAAATACAATCTTAACGTCGATATAGATATATCAGACGATTTATCGGTAAATAAAGAAAAAGTTTATTATCAGCTGAATGAAGAATTCTATAAGCTAAGAGACAGTCTTAATTAAAATAATAAGAAAGAAACATAAGGGAGTTTTTGTGCATATGAGCATAATCGTCCCGCGCATTTTTTAAGATGTAAAGTTTAATGTTTTTATATGTCCGAAAATATACAACCTCCTGCTTTGCAAGCCAGATATTAGTGTTTTTTATTTTTTCCGTAATATTTTCGAAACGTTCCTCATAAAAATCTGATTTTAAAAATTCTTCCGGTGTTAAAGGAAGTGTTTTACCCTCAATACCGACCCCTTTGCAGCTTAAATCCAGTAAAATGTCTCCGAACCAAGGAGAATACGGATAAATTTTACAGGCTGGAGGCCTGTTTTCGTAAATTGAACATTTTTTGTTTTCAAGATAAGGGCAGGAGGCGGAATTGCTTAACAGCATAACCGGTTTTAGCTTGTCGAGTTTTGCTATTAGTATTGGAAAATATTTATATACCTTTTCAAAATCCTCCAGCACGAGAGGCGCCATATATTTTGATTTACAGCACTCCGTGCACTCGTCACAGCCTTTGAATTTTAATAAATGCAGATGTCTGATACTGCTGTACATAAAAAGCCTTTTTTATCATAATAACAAAAATTTTTAAAGAATATTGGGAAAATTAATTTTATATTTCTATTTTGTAGAAAATTTTAAGTTCTCTGTAAATGTCTGGGAAATGTTTTTTCAATATTTCGGGATGTGAAAAATAATATTCGCTTAAAACGGCAAAAAATTCCGCTTTGTTTGTTGCCGCGTAACTGTCAAGCAGTGAATATTTTCCCAAAAATCTGTTTAGAAGTATTTTTTTTCTGAATTTTTCGTATTCTTTAAAAAGTATTTTCGTCCATTCGCCGTAAAGGGATTTTTCAATGGGAGGTATGCCGTCAAAAGCTCCTTCTTCGAAATCAAGCTCGTGGGCAAATTCGTGTATTATTACGTTTCTCCCGGTATTATGGTAAATTTCCCGTTTGGCTTTATTCCATATTATCACAACGCTGTCTCCTACAGCTTCACCTTCGATGAGAAACTGTTCTTTTGAAATTACACCGTTTGTGTTTTTTTCATTATTTAATATTACGGTATGGGGGTATATGTAAATATAATTTAAAGAAGGATAGCAGAAATATTTGTATCCTAATGTAGGTAGACAGGCAAAGAACGAGATAAGTGTTTTTATTTCGTTGTTTATTTCGATTCCCACACCTATGAACTGTTTTTCGGTTTTAAATCTTTTAATTTTAAAAGAGAGAATTTTTTTATTTCCGTCCGAAAGTCTTTTATATAAGGGCACGGTATTTAAAATTTTTTCATCTTCTTCTCTGAGAGGTTCTTTTTGCATTTTTTCAAATTTTTTAACGTAATAAAAACGCTTTATGAATATAAAAATTAAAAAAAGAAAAAAAAGAGACCATAATAGAATAAGAAAGATTTTAAAATTTTCCATTATTTAAGTATTGCTTCTATCCCTTTAAATCCCGCACCCGCCAATATTATACATCCTATTACGTTTAATAAGATATATGAAAGGGCCTGAATGTAAAGTGCGTTTTTAAAAAGAAAGAAGCTTTCCACCGCGAAAGTTGAAAAAGTCGTAAAAGCACCCATCATCCCTGTAGTCAGAAGCGATTTTAAATACGGGTTTTGAATTCCTCCGTACTGTATGGCGCCTATAAACATTCCCAAAAGAAGACTTCCGATGAGATTTACGCTGAGCGTACCGAACGGTATGTCGTGTTTAACGGCGCTGTTTACGAGTCCCGCCGTATATGCCCTTAAAATCGCCCCTATAAAACCGCCTATTCCTATTGCAAGCATTGTGTCGAATTTCAAAATGTCTCCTTATAAGCAGAATTTATTAAAATTATAATATCGTTTTATGAAAAATGTTTTAAGAATCGTATTCTTTATCCAAAACTTTTTGCATTTTTTCTTTCGTTTCTTCGAACCATCCCGGATTTGCAGCCGGATCAACGGGGGGAAGATATATAACCTTTAATATCTTTTTTTCTATTCTGAAGGGCTTTTTTTTGAATGCGAAAGGAAGGTTTACAATTACGAAAGGCTGGACTTTCAGATTCAGTTTTTCGGCCACGGCTTTGGTCCCGTTTTTCCATTTTATCATTTTTTTAGGGTTTGTTTTATTTCTTGTGCCTTCAGGAAACAAAACGACTTTAAATCCTCTTTCAGTTCTGTCTTTAATTTCCCTTAGCATTTTTAAAACGGATCTTTTGTCGCTTCTGTCAACAAGAATCATATCGGTTTTTGTAAGCATATATTTTATAACCGGAATTTCGCCGAGTTCTTTTTTTGCGACCCATATCAGTTTTTCGGGTATTACCGTTTCCATCAGAGCTATATCCAAGTTGTTTGTGTGGTTTCCTATTAAAAGTTTCGCTTCGGAGTCCGGTTTGCCTTCTACGACAATTTTTTCGGCTATTAACGATGTTAAAAATTTAGAGCACCATTTTCTGTATTTGAGTTCATTTTTAGGATTAATCCCGCAAAGAAGTCCCGTTAAAAACACACATAAAGCGCCCGCCGCAAGCTTAAAGAAACTTGCTATACTACTTAATATCTTCATTTTTTACCCATCCTATTTTATTTTTTATTTTTATTTTGGTGTAATGTTTTAGCTTTTTTAAAATTTTAACTTTTACTCCTACAGGAGCTTCGTAAAAAACGGTGGAGTTTTTCGTAGGCAGTATGTATACTTTTGTGTTTCTGCTGAGGTATCCGGTTCCTTTCGGCAGGTTTAAGTAAATAAGAAAAGCACTTAACAGCAGCGGAGGGATCAAAAGCCATATTTTCTGATAAATTAAAAAAATAACGATAAGCAGGGCCGTAACAGAAAGAAGCAGTATGTTTACGGGTGTAAATACGGTGTTTTCTTCGGGGTTTAGATCCGTCTGGGTGCTTATGGTTTCTTCTTTTATATTTATGGGTATATTTATTTTTTTGTAATTGTCCATACTTGTGTTGAAATAATAAAAGCTGATAGTATGTGTGTTTTTAGGAACCAGCGTAAAAAAAGAGGCTTTATTACTGTTGGAAAGGGTTAAATTTTCGTCTTTTATTTTTAACGTGAAATCCTTCAGGTTTCCGTTTGAACTTTGTATGTTAAATGAAAGCATATTATAGCGGTTGTCGTATTTGCTGGCGATAACGTTGTCAATTTTCAAACTGTCGGCCAAAACACCGCAGAAGTCGTTGATTTTATTTAGTTTAACAGTACTGTACAGTCTGCTTAAATCTATCTCTTTGTATATGTTTTTCCCTAAAATAAACAGTTTTTTGGTTTTGTCGTCGTTTTGGTATTTTAGTTTCAAATTGTAAATCAGACTATTTGTTTTAGTTACGTTTAATTCCGAATTCAAAGGGGGTATGAAAGTAAGGTTTATCTCTTTGGGGGTAATGACTTTTATGTTCAGTGTTACAATCTGATTTTTATAATATTCTTTTTTTAAGCCCGGATATTGGATTATGAGGTTTGTCGCGGCAAAAAGAAAAGAAGCGATTAATAATATTAAGTATCTCATTTGAGCGCTATGTTGTTCTCTTTTGTGAATTCTTTAATATAGGCTAAAAATTCTTTTCTTTTTTTTCCGTAAAGGGTTGTTTTTACGGATTTTCTGAGTTTAACGGGGTTTATCCATCTGCCGTAGTGCATAACACCGAAATGAAGATGAGGGCCGGTTGAAAGCCCTGTGTTTCCGAGATATGCTATTGTCTGTCCCTGTCTTACCCATTTACCCCTGTAAATGCCTCTTGCGAAACTTTTTAAATGACCGTATAAAGTGATATATCCGTTTTTATGTCTTATTTTTATGCAGTATCCGTATCCTTTAATCCAGCCTTTAAAAATAATTTTACCGTCTGCAACTGCGTGGATAGGGGTTCCTATTTTATTTACGTAATCTATACCGTCATGCTTTCTCCATTTATGAAGAATAGGATGAAATCTCATGCCGAATGGTGATGATATCCTTTTGTATCTGAGAGGTGCGGCTAAAAACATTCCTTTTAAACTTTTGCCGTTGCTGTCGTAGTATCTTCCGTCTTTTGGGTTTAGAAACGCGTCAACGCTGTAATATTTGTTTGAAAGTCTTGCGTAAAGGATTTTTACGTCTTTTATTTCTCCGAATTTAAGTTTTTCTTCATATACTATTTCCACTTTTGTGTTTTTTGGAATGGCTCTGAAATTCACTCTGTCGGAAAATATGTCGGTTAGTTTTGAAGAAAGGCTTTTCAGTTTTGTCGCTTTATACAGATCGTAACTGAGATAATTGTTTATTACGGCGGAGACCCTTTTTGTAACGGTTTCGTATATTATTGGAACTATTTCTGTTTTGTAACCGTTTTTTGTTTTAATTATCTGTATCTGTTTAGAGGGACTTATGGGGATCAAAGCCTGTTTTATTACGTTGTTGTCCCTTAAAATGAAAATACTTTCACCTTTCGGGATTGATCTGACGTATCTTTTTATGTCCGGTGGCAGGTTGTAATAAATGCTAAGAGGCAGCGAATTTTGTT
>NZ_JBMYAU010000020.1:0-8929 GCF_053994455.1 Nautilia sp.
CATTTCTCTTTTCTACCACTTGGTTTTTTACTTTTTAACCCCTCTAACCCTTTTTCATTGTATCGACGTATCCATCGAGAAATAGTGTCTCTACTTATTAGTAAAGTTTGTTGAATCTCTTTTGTGCTCTTTCCCTCCTTTTTTAGTATTATACACTGTATCCTCAATGAATATCGCCCGTCTTTTGAATCCCTAATTTCTCTTCTTAATTCCTTTATTGTATGATAATCCCTTACTTTTAACCTTCTCATATTCATTACAAGCAATCTCTGTTCCATTCGTAAGAATGTTTTAGAGGTTTGGTATTACGGGTACGGCAACGTCCATCTTTATAAAAACGTTTCGATTGCACTGAATGAAATAGATAATGAAAAAAGGGTTATTTTTGCAAACGGCATATGCCTGCAAAAAAAAGAGGAAGTTATAAAAAATATGAATATATTGAAAAAAATAAATTACGCAATAAAGAAAAACAACGTAATTTCCCTTTTTCAGCCGATTGTGGATAATAAATCGAAAAAAACGGTTAAATACGAATCCCTCGTCAGAATAATAGACGAAGAGGGGAATATGCTCTCACCGTTTCATTTTCTGGATATTGCTAAAAAAGCCGGGTTGTACGGAGAAATAGGTATAAGGGTGCTTGAAAACACTTTCATGGTGTATGAAAACAAAAACGTATCCGTAACGATAAACATTTCACCGAACGATATTATGAAAGATTTTATTACGGAGAGAATATATGAGCTGCTTGATTCGCATAAACCGAAAAAAGGGGCTGTTACGTTTGAAATACTTGAGGATGAAATTATACAGTTTCCTTCAATGATAAAAAATTTTGTTGATAAGGTTAAAAATTACGATGTACAGATAGCGATAGACGATTTTGGAAGCGGTTATTCTAATTTCAGCAGGATAATGGAATTAAACGCCGACATAATTAAAATCGACGGAAGTCTTATCAAAGACATAGATACCGACAAAACAAAACAGGTTATTGTGGAATCGATAGTAAATTTCGCAAAAAAGGAAAACAAACTTACTGTTGCGGAGTTTGTAGAAAACGAGGCGATTTATAGCGTTTTGACAAAACTCGGCGTGGATTATTCGCAAGGGTATTATTTTTCTAAACCTCTGAGGGAGGAAGAGATTTGAAATGTTTTTATATTTTGATATAATTTCACTTCAAAATCAAGTGTGAATGCCCGCAGGGGCCAATGGCACAAAGGAGAAATAATGAGAAACAAGTTTATTGAAGCTTTTGAAGCGAAACAGATAGAAGGAAAAGAAATTCCTGAATTCAGACCGGGGGACACCGTAAGAGTGGCGGTTGAAATTAAAGAAGGCGACAAAAAAAGAATTCAGAATTACGAAGGTGTTGTAATTGCCATTAAAGGGCAGGGTGCAGGCAAAACGTTTACCGTTAGAAAAATCGGTGCCAACAATATCGGAATTGAGAGAATTTTCCCTCTATACAGCGAAAGTATTGCAGGTATAGAAGTGGTAAGAAAAGGTAAGGTAAGAAGAGCCAAACTTTACTATCTAAGAGGAAAAACAGGTAAAAAAGCAAGAATTAAAGAAAGAAGGGATTAATTCCTTCTTTTTAAAATCAATACTCTCTTTTATTCGAGTGCGGCTTCGAAAGTACCGTTGCAATTAGCACTCTGGAAACTTCCCGTAATTTTTTTTGTGTTTTGATAAAGTCCCACCCATGCCGTATTGTCCGGATCGTTTTCCATAAAATTGGCACTTCCGTTTAAAAAATTTCCCGAAACATTATAATCGTTTCCGTTCGACTCACTTATGTAACCGTTTATATCAAGGCCGTCCGCAGCTGTGTTTACGCTTATATTCAGTGTAATGTTTCCGTTGGAAGGACAGCTTCCGGCAGAGCCGCTTGTTAATGTAAACGTTCCTTTATATGTTCCTGTAGCCACCGTATTTACAATGGTTTGGGAAATGTTGTTTACGGCTGTGATTGAACTTACGGATATGCCTTTATAATTGGGATCGTTTGCACTTAAAAGGGCATATATTTGAGAATTTGAGGCCATCATCAAATCATTGCCCGTATAGTTTGCAGCGATTACGGCTTTTTCATTATCAGTAATGGTAATACCGTTACTGCTGTTTGCATCATTGTCAAGGGTTTGAAGAATGTCAGCTTTCACGGTCGGGAAAAAAATTAAATTATCAGGAAGGTATGCCGTAGTTGCGAGAGTAAACAAAATTAAAATGTCATTGCTTGTTTTAACCCCGAAATTGCACATAAACGTGTTTTCCGCAAATGTAAATTTACCTTCCGCGTCTGTTGTGCCGGAACTTGTCACCATACCGGTGCTGTCCGTACAGATATAATCAAGCCCTTCTATCACTGAATCTTTAATATAACCGCTGTAAGTCGATACGGAAGTATCGCTTCCTCCTACGCCTCCCCCTCCGCATCCGCTTAAAAGCAAAACGGATGTTAACAAAATAGCAGATGTAATAATTGAAGTTTTCATTTTGTCTCCTTTACATACATATACACATTATAACACACGGGGAGTTAAAGTGGTGTTAATTTAAGGTTAATAAACAGTTAATATTTCAGAAAATGAAGGAAAAGTAGTAAAATAAAAAGTGACAGACACTTTAATTAAGAAAAAATGAAGGCGAAGGGATTAGATCATCCCCATTCCGCCCATTCCTCCCATATCAGGTGCCGCTGCGGCCGGTTTTTCTTCAGGAATTTCAGTTACAGCCGCTTCGGTTGTAAGAAGCAGGCTTCCAACTGATACGGCGTTTTGAAGTGCGATTCTTTCAACTTTTGTCGGGTCGATAATTCCGGCTTCGAACATATCGACATATTCTCCCGTCGCCGCGTTGAATCCTACGTTTTCATCCGCTTCTTCTACTTTCATAGCCACTATTCCGGATTCAAATCCCGCATTTTCGGCAATTTGTTTAATAGGCGCTTTTACGGCCTGTTTTACGATGTCAACACCGATTTTTTCATCCGCGTCTTCAGCATCTACACTGATTTTAGCGGCTGCTTTAAGAATAGCCGCACCACCACCTATTACGATACCTTCTTCAACGGCCGCTTTTGTTGCGCTTAGTGCGTCGTCAACTCTGTCTTTTTTCTCTTTCATTTCGGTTTCAGTCGCCGCACCTACTTTAATTACTGCAACACCTCCGCTAAGTTTTGCAAGTCTTTCTTGTAATTTTTCTCTGTCGTAATCGCTTGTTGTCTCTTCAATTTCTTTTTTAATTTGAGCGATTCTCGCTTCAATAGCCGCTTTGTCACCTCTACCGTCAACAATTGTAGTGTTTTCTTTATCCACTACAACTCTTCCGGCCTGTCCGAGATCCGCTAATGTTGCGCTTTCAAGCGTTCTTCCGAGCTCTTCAGAAATTACCTGACCGCCTGTTAAAATTGCGATATCCTGAAGCATTGCTTTTCTTCTGTCACCGAATCCGGGCGCTTTTACCGCACATACGTTTAATACGCCTCTTAATTTGTTAACAACAAGTGTAGCTAAAGCTTCACCTTCGATGTCTTCGGCAATGATTAGCAACGGTTTGTTTCCGCCCTGTACCATTTGCTCAAGCAACGGTAACAGATCTTTCATATTGCTTATTTTTTTGTCGTAAAGTAAAATGTACGCATCATTAAGTTCCGCTACCATTTTTTCAGTATCAGTTACGAAATACGGGCTTAGATAACCTCTGTCAAACTGCATACCTTCTACCACTTCAAGTTCGTCTTGAAGCGATTTACCTTCTTCTACAGTAATTACACCGTCTTTTCCGACTTTATCCATAGCTTCAGCTATAAGTTCACCGATTTTTTTGTCGTTGTTTGCCGAAATTGTCGCAACCTGAGCGATTTGCTCTTTGTTTTCTACGGTTTTGCTCATATTTTTAAGCTCGGCAATAATAGCTTCAACAGCTTTATCCATTCCTCTTTTAACCGCTACAGGGTTTGCGCCGGCGGTAATGTATTTTAAACCTTCTTTGAAAATAGCATGCGCCAAAACAGTTGCCGTTGTTGTTCCGTCTCCCGCTTCGTCTGCTGTTTTACTTGCAACTTCTTTTACTAATTGTGCACCCATGTTTTCTACCGGGTGTTTAAGTTCGATTTCTTTTGCTACTGACACACCGTTTTTTGTAATGTGAGGTGCCCCGAAACTTCTTTGAAGTAGAACGTTTCTACCTTTCGGACCCATTGTTACTCTAACAGCGTCTGCGAGTTTTTCAACACCCGCTAATAATTCGTTTCTTGCCACATCGCTGTATACAACTTCTTTTGCTGCCATATTCCCCTCCTTTCTTATTCTATAATTCCAAGAATATCGTCAGTGTTTAACACTAAGTATTCTTTTCCGTCAATTGTAATGTCGGTTCCGCTGTATTTTGCGAATACTACTTTGTCACCTTCTTTTAAAGGAAGGTTTTCGTCTTCTTCAACTTCTTTTGAAACTGCGATTATTTTTCCTTCAAGAGGTTTTTCTTTTGCATTGTCCGGAATGATAATTCCGCTTGCTGTTTTTGCTTCTTCTTCGACTCTTTCAACCAAAACTCTAAGTCCTATCGGTTTAAACATTTCCGCCTCCTTTAGCAGTTATTTATTTTAACTGACGGAATTATAATAGAAAAAAGGAAAAATGTCAATATTTTTTATAATAATTTTTAGAAAATATGAGTGAAATATACTAAAGTATTCTGAATCAAAAAGAATGAGAAGAAATAAAAAAAGTGAAAAAAGATCGGATTTTATTTTTTTTATTAGTTAGCGGCCCATCATAATATGCGGAAGCCATAAAGAGATCTGCGGAATGTAAGTTATTAACATAAGTCCTACGAAAATAACGAAAAACCAAGGCATTACGGCTTTTACCACTTCTTTAATCGAAAGCCCGGTAATACCGCTCGCTACAAACAGGTTAAGCCCCACGGGAGGAGTGAGCATACCGAGTTCCATATTAATGGTAATAATTACGCCGAAATGAATCGGATCAATTCCGAGCATTGTAGCTACCGGAAGCAGCAACGGTACCATTATCATAATTATTGAACTCGGTTCCATAAAGTTTCCGGCAATTAGCAGCAGTATATTTACCGCAACCAAAAACATAACTTTATTCAGGTGCATCTGAACCACAAAATCGCTGAGCATCTGCGGAATGTTTTCAAGTGTGAGAAAATATGCGAATACGGATGCGTTTGCGATAATAAACATAATCATGGCACTTGTTTTCGCGCTTTCCAAAAAAACGGTTTTAAGTTCGGTGATTTTAATGTCTTTATAAATGAACAGAGCAATAAAAAGAGCCCATACGGCACTTACTGCGGCGGCTTCGGTAGGAGTGAATATTCCTCCGTAGATACCGCCTATGATAATAATAATCGTCATAAGCGCCCAGAAAGACTCCTTGAATTTTTTCCATTTTTCGCTCCATGAAGCCGGCTTTGTTTTTTTAAATCCTAACCTTTTAGCACCTATATAAGTAACGGCCATAAGCATAAATCCTATAAGAAGCCCTGGGATTATTCCAGCGATAAAAAGCTTTCCTATACTTATTTCGGCCGTTACGCCGTAAATAATCATAACTATGCTCGGAGGAATTAGAATTCCGAGACTTCCCGAGGCGGTAATTGTACCTACCGCATAACTTTTAGGGTATCCCGCTGCGGTTATCGCTCCGAACATTATAGAACCTATAGCCGCAACCGTGGCGGGTGAGCTTCCAGAAACCGCGGCGAATATAATGCTTGCGAAAATTGCCGCAATAGGAAGGCCCCCCGGCAGATGCCCCACGAATGTTCTTGCAAAGTCAACTATTCTTTTAGCACTGCTCCCTTTACTTAATAAATTTCCTGCAAGTATAAACATAGGAATGGCCATAAGCGCATATTTGTCGAGTTTGCTGAACACCGCACTTGCGAGATCTATCAGACTTTCCTGCCCTTCGAAAAAATAAGAGGTGATAAATGTGGAAGCCCCTAACGCAACCCCTACCGGCACGCTTAAAAACAGCAGCAGGAAAAATATGCCAAATAGTACTCCGACTATCATTTCGTACCTCTCATCTGAAGTTCCATCTCCTCAATAATCATTTCGTGCTCTGTTTTCGTAACCACCTCTTCCGCAGGGGTTTTGACAAGCTCTATAGTTTTTTGGGTAATCCTGTAAGCCGCGGTTACGAATGCGATAGGAATAACCGTATACGGTATCCACATAGGAATGTTTAGATCCACACTAATTTCACCGCTTGCTTTAAGTCCGAAATCGGGATCGAATATGAACAGATATCCGTAATATGCTACCGCTAAAAGATAGGCAAGTGTAATTAAATGCGCTAAAAGAGAGGAAAGTTTTGCAAGTTTTGCAGGCAAAATATCCAAAAGAATAGTAACCCTTATATGACACTCTTTTCTGAAACAGTAACTCGCCCCGAAAAAAGCGGACCAGATAAACAGATAATTGGTAAGTTCGAACGCCCAGTCTATTCCTTCGTGGAACACAAATCTCGCCACAACGTTTATAAATGCGAGCAGAACTCCCGCGGCTATGCCGAAGGAGGCTATGAACTCGTTAATTAAGCCTATCGTCTTGTCCAGAATTTCAAGGGCTTTCATTCACCGGCTTTAATGGCTTTTTGAATTAAGTCTTTTCCGATTGTATTGTAAAATTTAGGATAAATGCTTCTTAATTTTTTTACCCACGCCTGTCTTTGCTGTTTTGTTAGATGAATGATTTGCAGTTTTCCGGTTTTTTCCGCATAGGCTTTGATTTTTGCAAATTGCGAATCGTTTAACTGTTTAGCCCATATTCTTTCTTTTGCGGTTGCTTCCCTCATCGCTTCTTTTATTACGGATTTTAGGTTTGAAGGTAGTTTGTTCCAGAATTTTTTGCTTATAACCACCATATAGCCGAGATATCCGTGGTTTGAAATTGTCATATATTTTTGTACTTCATAAAATTTTTTGGTGTAAATGTTTGAAATCGTATTTTCCTGACCGTCAACAACACCCTGCTGAAGTGCGGAATACACTTCACTAAATGGCAATACCACAGGAATAGCGCCTAACGCTTTAAATTGCTCTATAAGAACCTTGGAACTCATTACCCTGAATTTAAGCCCTTTTGCGTCTTCGGGTTTGATAAGGGGTCTTTTGGAATCGCTTAGCTGTTTGAACCCGTTGTCCCAGTATCCTAACGCCACGTACCCTTTTTGATTCACCATATTTAAAAGTTTCTGTCCGACTTCACCGTCAAGAACCTTATGCAGATGATCGGCGTCGTTAAACAAAAACGGCAAATCGAAAAGTGCAAGCTGAGGTACTAATCCCGTAAATTTGGAAAAGCTCGGGGCAGCCATCTGTACCGCATTAAATTTCATCTTTCTAAGAACCACTTTGTCCCCGCACAGCTGTGCGTTCGGATACACTTCCACTTTTATTTTTCCGTGGCTGAGTTCCTCAACCCTTTTTGCAAAATAATCCGCCGCTTTCCCTTTAGGCGTGTTAGGCGAAACGACATGTGAAAATTTGATTACATAATCTGCTGCCATAGAAAAACTTGCAGCCACCGCTATACTTAACAGTCCTTTAAACAAATTCATTTTTTCTCCTTTTTTTTTCTATTATATCATTTTAAGATCTTTTGAATAACTTTTGATTTTAATAAACAGGTATTTGTTACAAAAGGTAACTTTTTAAAAGATTTATCACGATTTTTTAAATATTTTGAAATTTTTTTAAAAAATCTTGAAATTTAGTAAAAATATGGATATAATTTCATTCCACATCTGACGGTGGGGTAGCTCAGCTGGCTAGAGCGCCGGTCTCATAAGCCGGAGGTCGGGAGTTCAAGTCTCCCCCTCACTACCATTAAAACTCCCATAAAATCGATGTTTTGATAGCTTAAAAATTGATGAGGTGTCCCCTTGGGTGTCCCTTAGTAAGCAATTTTCTCAAAATTTAACTTCTAAATATCTTCTTTAAAAAGAATAAAATTTAGTTAACAAAATATATTTTCTCTAAAAAAATCAAAATCCGTTTAGTTTTGTTTAGCAGTGTTTAGTTTATTCTTTAATGGAAACCTTTGGAAACTTTAAAAGTCGTGTTTCCTTTTGTTTCCTTTTCAAAAATCCTGTTGATTTTTTCTGATAACCCATTCACTTTTACAGGCAAAAGCTGGGAATTTGTATTGCTTTTTTTCACTTATAGCTGGAATTATGCCTATAAAAAGGAAGTTCATAAGCTGTTGCAGGTGTTGCATTGCGGGCTTAGCAAGGGGGTGAACGAATTGATACCTCCACTCCCTTAAAAGCGGTTTTTATTTTTTCGAAGTTGGACGGGCGGTCCGATGACTTAGCCTAAATAATTTCAAACCCGCCCCCTCTTAAAAGTTAACTGGTTAACTCTGCTGGTTAACTTTTTGTCAAGCGGTTGACATTTTGGTTGACAAATCGGTTGACATTATAAAAAGCCGTAGCATCTCCTAATTCTCAGTAGTTTTTCTACCTTTAAGCCAATAAATTCTGTCAAGTCTTATGTCAATTGGTTGACATATTTTGTCAAGTGGTTAACTTTTTGGTTAACTCTCTCAAAAGCCCTAAATTTCTGTGAGCTTATAAGAAAAAGTTAACTAAATTTGTCAACCGATAGTTAACTGGTTGACATCGGTTACCTCTTTAAAAATCCCTATATTTCGGGGATATTAAGCATTTTGTCAAGAATGTCAACCACTTTTTTTCAAACTTTGTGTGTGTGGAAACTGGGGTTGGCGACCACCGCAGGTGATTTTCACCTAAAAGGACCCGCTGACTTTTTAATGTCCCTATTGGGTCCTTTTTTGCTTAAATTTCATTTGCGGGCACTCGCGACCGCAAAATTTGCACACACAATATGATTTTTTTAGGTTTCAATATTTCAAGAA
>NZ_JBMYAU010000021.1:0-58594 GCF_053994455.1 Nautilia sp.
AAAAATTGTAGTTAAAAATGCTATGTTCATTTTACTACACTCCCAGCTTTTATAAAACTATTTTCAGGAATCTTAATATTTTCTTTTGTAATTGCGTTAGAGCCAATAAAACTCCCCTGCCCTATAACAACTCCACCATTTATAACAGCATCAGTTGATATATGACAGTTATCTTCAATCACTACATCATGCTCGATTAAAGCTTTTGTATTTATTATACAATTTTTACCAATTTTTGCATTTGTATTTACCAAAGCATCATGCATAATAACCGTCCCTTCTCCAATTTTAGCATATTTAGAGACATAAGCCCTTGGTGAAACAATCACAGGCAATTTAAAATTCAAGCCTTTAAGTAAATTAAATAATTTTATTCTAACTTTTGGAGTTTTAATCTGCCCTACTCCAATAATTGCATATTCATATTTACTTCTTAAGTTTTCCAAATCATTATCATTACCTATAACTTCATAACCCAAAACCCTACTGCCAACAGGCAACTCATTATCAATAATGCCAGCAATCTTAAACTTATCTTCAAGTTCAATCACATCAATAATTGAACGGCAATGCCCTCCTGCCCCAAGAATTAATATTTCTCTCAAAGCACCACTCCGCTTGGAATATTTACTATTCTCTCTTCCAAATATTTAGAATTTTCAAGTCCGTCATTTTGACAAATTTTATACATTGGTAGTTTATTCATTAAAGTCCAGATTGGTCTTGTTATTACTCCATTATTATTGGTATATTCTAAAAATTCATCTCTTTGAGCTTTATTTTCCAACTCTATTGCATTAAGCCAATAGTTGCTTTTTGAATTTTTAGGTTCTTTTATAAATTTAATTCCAATTGATTTGAAAAACTCTTCATATTTTTTAGCAAGTTCCCTTTTATTTTCCAAAAATTTATCTAACTTTTCAAGCTGTGCCAAAAGAAGTGCCGCGTTAAGATTTGGCATTCTGTAGTTATAGCCTATTTCATCATGAAAATATTCCCATCTGTGAGGCATTTTTGCGGTAGTTGAGAGGTGTTTTAATTTTTTTGCCAAGTTTTCATCATCTGTAACAATCATGCCACCACCGCCGCTTGTCACAATTTTATTACCGTTAAAACTAAAAATTCCCGCTTTTCCAAACGTTCCGGTATGTCTGTTTTTATAAAAGCTTCCGAGACTCTCGGCACTATCTTCTACAAGTTCTAAATTCCACTTATCACATATTTCTTTAATTTCATCAATTCTACACGGATGTCCGAAAGTATGCATCGGCACACATGCTTTAATAATTTTTTTCGTTATTTTATTTATACATTTGTTATCTATAATTTCACAGTTGTTTTTTAAAAAATTATTTAAACTTTTAGGACTCATACCAAGAGTTTCCAAATCCACATCCACAAATACAGGCTTTGCTCCCGTATAGCTTATCGCATTAGCGGTAGCAATAAACGTCAAAGGTTGAGTAATCACCTCATCATCTCTACCTACACCCAAAGCGACTAACGCCGCATGAATACCACTTGTGCCGTTTACTACAGCAATTGCATATTTTGCACCTACATAATCGGCAATCCACTCTTCTATCTTTTCAACATATTTTCCTACACTTGAAACAAACGTCGAATCGATACATTCGTTTAGATATTTTTTCTCATTACCGACAAAAACAGGCTCATGCAAAGCAATAAATTTAGGATTTTGGAGTTGGGATTTAGGGTTTAGATAAATTGAACGGATAAACTCTATAATTTTTTTATATTTTTGCATTATGCTCCCTTTTATCCCTAAATCCTAAATCCTCATCCCTAAATCCTAATTTCTTACATTTTTTCATCAAGATATTTTCCTCTCTCAAGATGTTTAAATTCCGGAAGCATATATTCAAAAAGCTCGACTATTTCCTTTTTGTTCCAATATCCTCTATTTCTAAATTCTTTAATTTTATCCGTAAAATAATTCAATTTATCCTCTTCAAAAACAGGCTCGTTTTTAATAACCCCAATACCCTCAAATCTATTCCAATCAATAATATTTTCATCGGTATAAAATTCCTCAAAATCCTTTTCACCCGTCGTATCGCTTATGGTAAATAAACACGGCCATTTTCCTTTTTGAGGCATAGTTTTTATAAGTTCTCTTGCCTCTTCTTCACTCTCGCATAAATAAGGTTCATAACCTTTCATTTTAAAATACTTAACCGCTATATCTGCAAAAGTAATTAAATGAAGCTTTTCGCTAAGTTTCGGGAAAAATATATCTCTGTTTTCTCCGAAAATCGCACTCATCAGACACAACTCTCCCGATTCCTTAGGAGTTACGAAGTATCTTTTTATATCTTTCGGGGCAACTATCGGCTGATTTTTTTCAAATCTTTGATTAAATGAATACAACAAACTTCCGTCACTAAAAGCCACATTTGCAAATCTTGCCGTCGAAACGGGAATTTCTAAGCTTCTTCTCATCAAAAACATTTCCATTATTCTTTTACTCGCTCCCATCATATTGACGGGATTTGTAGCCTTATCGGTAGAAACGCAAAAATATTTTTTCGTATTGTTTTGAATACTTTGAATTAAAGTTTTTTCCGTATTTAAAATATTAACGTCAATCATTCTCATTAACGTAAAAGCATCTTTTTCGCTTCGGACATGTTTAAGTGCGGAAAAATTCAACACAAAATCATACTTACCGTCATTTTTTATAAAACTTTCATATATATCGCTACCTGCATCAAGCGCAAACGTTTTAAATTCTCCATCAATATACCCTACCGAACTTCTAATATCTCTAACTAACTCGGCTAAATTATTCTCGCTTATATCTACGACATGAAGTTTTTTCGGATTTCTTTTAAAGATCTCTTTTACCGTAGCGCTACCGATACTTCCCGCTCCTCCGATTACGAGAAAAGTCGATTTATTAATTATATCGTTTAGTTCTTTTTCATATTTTTTAATATCTTTTTCAAAAAGCTCCTCTTCTCTTCCTATCAATTTAAGTATATTCAAGCTATCTCTCCTTTTTCAAGTCTAATCACCCTATCACATCTATCAAGAGTCGATATTCTGTGAGCTATTATTATCATTGTTTTGTTTTTACCTATTTTATAAATTTCTTCCATAATTTTCTTTTCCGTTTCGTTATCGAGTGCGCTTGTGGCTTCGTCAAGTATCAATATTTCAGGATTATGATATAACGCCCTTGCTATTGCTATTCTTTGTTTTTGTCCTCCGCTGAGTTTCACTCCGTTTTCGCCTACTTTCGTATGAATTCCTTCATGATGTTTTTCTAAAAAATCCAAAATATTAGCTTGTTTCAAAACTTCTTTGACTCTATCTTCGTCAATCTCTTCTAAAAACGCCACGTTTTGCGCAACATCTCCGTCGATTAAATAAATATTTTGAGGAATATAGCCTATTTTTTGCCGCCATGATTTTACGTTTTTATCGTTTAATTCTTTATCATCAATAAATATCGAGCCTTTTTCCGGTTTGTAAAGCCCTATTATCAAATCGGCTAAGGTTGATTTTCCGCTTCCGCTCTCTCCTACGATTCCTATTTTTTCACCCTTTTTAATGTTTAAATTTATATTTTTCAGAATCGGTTTTTCGGGAATATATGAAAAATATATGTCTTTTAATACAATTTCTTTATTAAACTCTATTTCCTCATCTCCTAAGTTTTCGCACTCGTATATTAATTCGTTATGAATAATGTTTAGTGCTTGTAATCTAAAAAGTATGGCATTATAAGCGCTAAACATTCTATTTACGCTAGGTAAAAGTCTGTATAACCCTACAACAAACACCATCAAAATAGGCAAAGCGGCTTTTATATCCGTTTGATATTTTACGATTAAATATATTACGATAACGGCTATTAAGGAAAATCCTATCATTTCTAAAAAAAGACGAGGAAATTGCGATAATGTCTGATTTTTTATATTAGCATTCGCATATCCTATACTTGCTTTTGCAAATTTTGAAAGTATTATTTCGTCTTTTGATTTTAGCTTAATTATTTTAAAATTTCCGAAAGTGGAATTGATTATTTCATAAAATGCTTGTTGAAATTTTTCTCTAACAATACCTGCTTTTTTTATTTTTGTAGAAACGAAAATTTTAAGCAATATAATATTAACACCTAAGAATAATGTTAGAAGCAATGTCATTTTCCAATTGACATATATGAGCATAGAATATATCAATACAAATACGAAAATCTCACTTAACATAAACAAAACCTGAGTTATAAGTTCCACTAAATTATTAGCTTCATTTATTATGTTTTTGCTCATATGAGCGCTGTTTTTATTAATAAACTTCTTATATTCCATTCCTATATAATTTTCAAATAGCCTGTAAGCTATCACATGATAGCGGCTTTGAGAAAATCTATATAACATATAAAAATAAAAAAGATTAATTACCGCTCTTGCTATATAAAAAATTATTAAAAACACTCCGAAATACAATACGAAATTCAAATGAGAATTAAACTCCAACAAATGATAGATATAATTGAAATATTTATTATTTTCAATTTGACTAAAATCACTTGCTACGGATATAAACGGCATAATAATACCCACTCCGAACGTTTCTATTATGGAAATTATAATTGAAAAAAAGAAAAGCCCTATTAAATATTGTTTGTCTCTTTTCGTAAGTAAAAAATTCAGCTTTTTAATTATTGTTTTCACAATCTCCCATCCACAATAGATTTATCAAAGAAACCTTTAATATCATAAACTATTACTTGTCTGTTTTTAATATTTAGTTTATAATTTTTTATACTTATTTCTAATTTTTCAAATTCTTTATGAGCAACTGCCAAAACTATTCCATCATAACTTTCCATTCTCAATTTTTCATTATCAACTAATTTTATATTATATTCTTTTTTTACTTCCTCTTTATCAGCCCAAGGATCATATACATCCACTTCAACACCAAATTCTTGGAGTTCCCTTATTACATCTATTACTCTACTATTTCTTATATCCGGACAGTTTTCTTTGAATGTTATTCCAAGTATTAATACTTTGCTCCCTTTTATTGTATGCCCTTTTTGTATCATTAATTTAACTACTTTATTCGCTACAAATATTCCCATATTATCATTAAGTCTTCTTCCGGCAAGTATTATTTCGGGATGATATCCTATTTCTTTCGCCTTATATGTAAGATAATAAGGATCCACACCTATACAATGCCCTCCTACAAGTCCGGGGGTAAATTTTAAAAAATTCCATTTAGTCCCCGCCGCTTCAAGTACATCTTTCGTATCGATGTTTAATTTATCAAATATTAGCGCAAGTTCGTTTACAAACGCTATATTTATATCCCTTTGTGAGTTTTCTATCACCTTAGCCGCTTCAGCCACTTTTATACTCGGCGCAAGATGCGTTCCGGCCTCTATAATACTTGCATAAAGTTCATTTATCTCCCTTGCCGTTTCAGGTGTAGAACCCGAAGTAACTTTTAATATCTTAGTTACCGTATGTTCCTTATCTCCGGGATTTATTCTTTCCGGAGAATAACCGACAAAAAATTCCTCGTTAAATTTAAGTCCGGAAATCTTTTCAAGAATAGGAACGCATATTTCTTCGGTACACCCTGGATAAACCGTGCTTTCGTATATTACTATATCACCTTTTTTAAGTACTTTTCCCACTGTTTCACTAGCTTTTTTCAATGGTGTCAAATTAGGATTTTTATATTTGTCTATAGGTGTCGGAACCGTTATTATATATATATTCGCCTCTTTTATATCTTCGAGATTAGTTGTTAGCAGTAAATGATTAGTAATAAGTGACCTGTTATATTTTGGTAAAACCGATTTTAATTCCTCCTCACTTACTTCTAAAGTACTGTCTATTCCTTCATTTAGCTCATCTATTCTTTTTCGGTTTATATCAAACCCTATTACTTTATATTTTTTTGCGAATGCTACTGCTAGTGGTAATCCGACATACCCAAGACCAATTAAACAAATTTTTTTCATTGTTTTACCTTTTTATATCTCACTCTTAAAAACACAGGAAATCTCGGTAACTTGTTTTTTGTCAAAGAACAATATTTAAAAGTTATAATATCTCCTATTTTTGGCGGAATTTTTCTCTCTTTCGCTTCCTATTTTTATAATTTTACCATTTTTTAACTTACACTTAATTGCCCCCACTAATCCTTGAAATTTTCCTTTTCCCTCAGTATACCCTACTATTTCACATTCATCGTCTAAAAAAAGTTTTAATTTAAGTATTTTATTGCTTCTTTTTCGTTCATACGCAGTATCCGGATCTCTAATCACAACTCCTTCTCCTCCGTTTTTAATCACCTCATCAAAAAATTTTTTTAAATGCTCTTTTGATTTTATTTTGATATGAGGGATTGTTTTTATAACGTCATTTTCAAAAGATTTAAGCGTTGCTAATCTCTCAAACAGATTACCTTTTGCATTCGGCACATCAAATATGTAATGCTTGATTTTTTTCCATCCCTCACTTGGAACTTTATCTAATACAATCGAAGAAATATTTTCAAAATCTCCCCTTTTAATCCATAATTCTCCATCAACAGTGAAAGGAGGATATTTTGCCAAAAACCACTTAGGAGCATTTATAATTTTACCCTTTTTACTCCATAAATATTTTCCGTCCCAATAAGCTCTAACTCCGTCGAGTTTTTCACTCATTACCCACCCTAACATTTTGATCTTTATAAACTTTTATAAGCATAATATCAGGAGCAGCGAAAAGAAAAGTAATCAATATTAATAAAAATTTCATTTTATTACTTTTTATTTTAACTTTCAATTTTATAAAACCGCTTATACCACTCTACAAATTTTTTAATTCCATCTTTTACATTAGTATAAGGCTTATACCCCAAATCTCTTTCTAAATCCGTAGTATCGGCATAAGTTTTTGGCACATCTCCTAACTGCATAGGAAGCAGATTTTTTTTAGCTTTTCTCCCAAGAGTTTCTTCAATAGCTTCTATAAAATCCATCAATTTAACTGGATTTCCATTGCCTATATTATAAATTTTATACGGAGCCTCACTTTCGCTGGTTTTTCCATCCCAATTCGAGTTAGGTTTTGGAGGATTATCAATAACTCTTACAATACCTTCGACTATATCATCAATATATGTAAAATCTCTATACATTTCTCCATAATTGTAAACATCTATAGGCTTATCATCAAGTATATTTTTCACAAATTTAAAAAGTGCCATATCAGGTCTCCCCCACGGCCCGTACACCGTAAAAAACCTAAGCCCGGTTGTCGGAATATTATAAAGATACGCATAAGAATGACTCATAAGCTCAGTTGCTTTTTTCGTAGCCGCATATAAACTAATAGGATGTTCAACATTATCATCAGTTGAAAAAGGCTGTTGTCTATTAAGTCCGTAAACACTGCTGCTACTTGCAAAACTAAGAGATTGAACACTATTATGTCTTACAGCTTCCAATATATTCATAAACCCTATTATATTACTTTGAATATAAATGTCAGGATTCGTAAGAGAATATCTCACTCCCGCCTGAGCCGCCAAATGGCAAACTTTATCGAATTTTTCTTTTCTAAACAATATGTCAATATTTTCTTTATCCTCAAGATTAAGTTTGATAAATTTATAGTTAGCGTATTTGTCGCTACAAATTATTTTATTATATTCTATTTTATTTTTATCTATTCCCGCTTCTTTTAATCTTCCGTATTTAAGATTTACATCGTAATAATCATTAATATTGTCAACTCCTATTACCTCATCTCCCCTTTTGATAAGTTTATTTGCTAAATGAAACCCTATAAATCCAGCTGTTCCCGTTATTAGTATTTTCATATTTTGAACCTTTTGATATCATATTTTTTCGTTAATCTCTTAAATAAATATCTCTCGTATAAATTTTATTTTTTATTTTCTCTATTTTTTTGTCTACTCTATTCGCTAATATTATATCCGCTTCTTCTATAAATTCATCAAAATTATTAATAAACTTTACACCTTCAATTTCATTACCTTCTGCCATCGGTTCATAAATTACAAGTTTCACAAAAGGCTTCAACATCTCCATTACCTCAAATATAGCACTGCTTCTAAAATTATCACTGCCTGCTTTCATTATTAATCTATACACTCCGACTACTTTCGGATTCTTATCAAGCACTCTTTTTGCAATAAACTCTTTTCTTACCGTATTACCTTCTACTATTGCTCCCATAAGTCTTTGAGGAATATTTTCAAATGTATAATTGGCAACTAATTGTTTTGCATCTTTAGGAAGACAGTATCCTCCGTATCCGAAACTCGGATTATTGTAATAATCCCCTATTCTCGGATCCAGACATATTCCTTTTATTATTTCTTTCGTATTTAAATTTTTCATCTCGGCATAGGTGTCCAGCTCGTTAAAAAAAGTAACCCTCATAGCAAGGTACGTATTGGCAAACAATTTAATAGCCTCTGCTTCGGTATTATTTGTAAAAAGGATAGGTATCGTTTCTTTAAACGCTCCGTCTCTTAAAAGATTAGCGAATATTTCCGCTTTAGTTGATTTTTCTCCTACAATAATTCTGTTCGGATATAAACTGTCAAATAGCGCCTTTCCTTCTCTTAAAAATTCCGGTACAAAAAAAATATTAGGATAATTAAATTCTTTTTTAATTTTTTCTGTATAACCTATAGGAATAGTTGAACGTATTACGATTGTGGCTTTAGGATTGATTTCTATTACATCTTTAATTACACCTTCAATTGATTTAGTATTAAAATAATTAGTTAACGGATCATAATCCGCAGGAGTAGCCACTACTACATATTCTGCATTTGTATAAGTTTCCTTTTTATTTGTTGTTGCTTTAAGATTTAAATTTTTTGTTTGAAAAAACTCTGTTATTTCCCTGTCTTCAATAGGACTTATTCTTTTATTAATAAGATCTACTTTATCAGAAACAATGTCAAAAGCCACCACCTCATTATTTTGTGCAAGCAATACGGCATTACTTAATCCTACGTATCCTGTCCCCGCTATTGCTATTTTCAATTGTTACCCTTTACTTCTATATCATTTTTAATTTTTTCAAACGTTTTAACGCCTATGCCTTTAACTTTCATAATATCTTCTATTTTTTTAAACGGATGTTTTTTACGGTATTCCATAATTGCAACCGCTTTAGTATGACCGATACCTTTTAATGAATGTAATTCTTCCATTGTGGCCGTATTAATATTAATTTTTGCTAACAGACTTATTACAAATAAAATTAAAACTAAAAAATTTTTCACTTTTTATCCTTCCCTATTTCTTTAATTTATTTAATATTATAACAAAACGGTTGTAAAAACTTTTCAAATAAAAATTTTAAATCCGTTCGCTTAATCCAAGTTTGAAAAATTTTACAGTTTTTTTATTAAAATCAAAATCCCGTTTTTTTTATCTTTAAAAACAATTCTCTTACTGTCCGATTTACAAAAAAAACCCTCCGGACACTTATTTTCAAATATCTTGTCGAAAAAATCGCAAGGATAGCCTTTAGGAAGGTATTTTTTGATAAATTTTTCTTTATCCATACACTTGCCGTTCATACAGATATACGAATTTTTTAGGGTTATTTCAACCGGTGCGTTTGCCGCTTTGTAAATTATCAGTTTTTTATACCCTAAACCCTTTTCCAAAAATCCCTGATCCGCAACTTTAAATTTCGGTGTTTTTATCACCGCATATACCGGGATTGTTTTTGTACTGCAACCGACTACAAGAATGTAAAATGTAAAATGTAAAATGTAAAATGAGATCGTTTTTATATTAAATTTTCCATTTTTCATTGAATAATTTTCCATTTTATCTTATTCTCTTAATTTTATTTTTTGATAATTTAAAAATAGATGAAGGTTCTCCCTCAAACAGTCCTATTTTATCTTCCACAATAATATCCGCCTGTTCTCTTGCCCATATTTCATCAAAACGTTTTTTATGGAGATTTGCGGAAGTCGAATACATCCATTTGAATCTTTTTAAAAATTCCAAATGTTTTTCATCTCTCACCACCCTGTAACTTTCACCGTTCGGAAAAATAAACGTGGTTTTTTTTGCTCTTCTTATCATTTTTTTATACCTTGTAGGTACTCTTACAAAAGTTTTAAGTGTTTCCAAACTGTCAATCTCTCTTAATACCGGCTGCTTTAAGGGTCTGTTTTTTATTTTATTGAGCTTCGTTTTGTCTTGTGACAAAAACCCTACTGTAGTATCGGTTTGAGTTAAGTATACTTTATTCGGATTCATTTTTCAGTTGATTAAGTTTGTTAAACACAAATGGCAGATAACGATTCTCATCTAACATATAATTTAACACCTCCTCTCTTTTCCTTTGGTCAACAGACATAAATCTATTGACAATTAAATTTTCAAGCCAATCTAAATTCTCTTTAGCAATATTTAAAACTGCCTCAGGGTCAATACCGAAATATTTATGAGTGAGTATATTTCTAAAGTCTATTACTTTCCTTTTATCTCTTTCATCATTAAACAAACCAAACTGAATACAATATCTCATTGCCTCGCCTACAATTTCAAATTCCCTGATAATAGCATCCCAGTCTCTGTAGTTATATTGTATATCATCACCATATTCATAATCTTTTGCAATATCTCTTATTTTTTCAATGGCGATTATTATATCTAATAAAAAAAGCTCTTTTTCCCTCTCACACATTTATTAAATCCTTATTGATATGTTTTTTAAAAATCGGTCTTATAGCGTCATAATAGCCTATATCGATTTCCTTATGTAAACAATCTCTTAAAAAATATTTTACTTCCAATAAATCAAAATAATTTTTCTTTTTTGCCTTTATAATTACAATATCTATATCGCTGTTTTCAGTATCATCCCCCCTTGCGACGCTTCCAAATACTGCAAATTCTTCTATTCCAAACTTTTCTTTCAATACAGGCTTTAAAGATTTAAGTTTTTGTATTATTTCTTTATTCATTACAAGCCTTTTTATTTAATTTTACCATTTTTTAGCAAAATCGCAATCTCATCCATATCCCTGGCTTCTTTGAGTTTTTTTTCTTTAATCGTTTTTTTAATCTCTTCTGCCTGGAGGTATTTCATTTTTTCATAGTCTATATTCGCTTTTTTAAGTTCTTCAAGGAGCTCTTTTTTGCGGCTTTCCAAAACCATAATCTGATTTTTAAGGTTTTGAATTTCATCTCTTATAATATGCTGCTGGTGTTTGATTTGATTAAGAAGCGCGAAGTTTCCTTCTTTTGGAAAAGTAAAGGAAAGAAGAGTTCTTGTAAGCTCTTCGATTTTGGTGTTTAAATTCTGAATAGAAACGTTTATTTTTTGAAGGTTTCTCTCAACTGCATCGACTTTTTGTTTTTTTACTTTTACGACACTGTCAAACTTTGTTTTCATAATTAGTACTGTCAATTTCAAGTTTTAAAAGTTTATTTACACCTTCGTATCTGACAATATCTACAGGCAAAGCAAAATCATTTAATAACAGATTTTTTAAAAACTTGATTTTCTTTTTTTCAAATTCTTCTTTGTTTAAACCTTTAATTGCTATATCAATATCCCCGCCTTTTTTATTTGTATCCGTTCTGCTTCCGAAAAACACCACTTCCGCATTTTCAAAAATTTTTAAAGCGTTAAAAAGTTTCGCTTTGGAATATTTATCAAGCCTTAGCATATTCAAAAACCTTAAATACTATTTCTTCCATTTTATCAAAATTTTCTACACAAAATTTTAAATCCAAAAGCGCTTATTGTAAATTATCAGGATAATCATGCTCAAGCTCGTTTCTTACTTCTCTAAATTTAAGCCATATTTCCAAATCGATTATTTCCTCTTTTTCAATAATTGAGATAACCTCACTCATTTTATTTGCGATAATTCCTTTATTTTCAAGAAGCAACGGAAACACTTTTGCACCCAAATAATCCTGTATGGAAGAAAATCTTTTAAGGTAAGCTTCTAAAACCGCCTTTTCCTCCACACTTAGTTTTTCAAATTCCACAGGATTGTAAAGATTTCCTAATTTATCAATATATTCTTTTAATGTATTATAATGTGATTTTACTTTTTCAAGTCTTTTATTTAATATTTCTTTCACATTTTTCATTTTTTACTTTATTTACTTTTAATTTCTAATTACCGTTGCGTTTCTTTCCGCTCCGGTTGAGACGTATTTGATTTTGGTTCTTATTTTTTCTTCTATAAATTCAATATATTTTTGCGCATTTTTCGGTAAATCTTCCCATTTTCTCACTAATGCGCTGCCGTCCCATCCGTCAAGTTCAACGTATACAGGTTTTACATCGTCAAGCTCACTTGGGAAATAGTCTATTTTTTCTCCGTCAATTTCATACCCTACGCACACTTTCACTTTGTCAAACCCGTCTAACACGTCAAGTTTCATAACCGCAACCTCGTCGCATCCGTTAAGAGTTACCGCATATCTTGCAGCCACCACGTCAAACCATCCGCATCTCCTTGGTCTTCCTGTAGTCGTTCCGTATTCTCCGCCCTGCTTTCTTATTTTATCACCCGCTTCGCCACCATCTTCCGTAGGGAAAGGACCGTTTCCTACCCTTGTGGCGTATGCTTTTGCTATTCCTATTACTTTATTCAGGTTTTTGGGTGCTATTCCGCTGCCTGTAAGAGCCCCGCTTGCAATTGTATTCGAACTTGTAACATACGGGTAAGTCCCGTGGTCTATATCAAGAAGCGTGGCCTGAGCACCTTCAAGAAGCATGTTTTTATCCATATTGTCCCAAAGATACTGGGTGGTGTTTGTAATTAAACTCCCTAATTCTTCCTTATATTCTTTAAGCTCTTCTTCAAGTTTGGAAATACTTGGAATTTCTATTCCCAGATAATCAAAATACCCTTTATTCATTTCATAATAGTGCACAAGTTTTTCAATAAGTTTCGGAATGTTTCTAAGCTCTCCCATTCTCACGCCGACTCTTGCAATCTTATCGGCATACGCAGGACCGATACCTCTTCCCGTAGTTCCTATTGCGTTTTTGCCTCTGAGTTTTTCTCTTGCCTGATCTATTGCAATGTGATGGTCGAGTATCATATGAGCTTTGTCGGAAATTAAAAGTTTTTCTTTTATATTGTGTTCAAAACTTCTGATTTCTTTAATAAGCTGTTTAGGATATACAACAACCCCGTTTCCGATTACGTTTGTGGCGTTCGGATTGAGCACACCGCTCGGAAGAAGGTGAAGTGCATATTTTTTACCGTCAACCACCACGGTATGGCCGGCGTTGTGTCCGCCCTGGCTTCTGATTACTATATCATAGTTTTTTGCCACCAAATCAACAATTTTCCCTTTTCCTTCGTCTCCCCATTGAAGTCCGACTATCAAATCAACCATTTATATCCTTTAACAAATTATCCGTATATATTGAAAAACCGACGCTTCTCTCACCCTCAACAATATACTCCCCGCCCTTTGCATAAACGGTGTTATCTTTCAAAAACCTGTAAAAAACACCCGTGTAATATCTTAAATTCGCTACATACAACGGTGCAATTATAGCATTTTCATGCTTTTCGGCCACACTTTTAAGCTCTTTTAAATAAGCGGCTATTTCCTCGGGAAACACTTCTAAATTATTCAGATCTTCGAGTTTATGAATCGAAACTAGCCTGTTTAGCCATTCTTCTTTAAATTTATAAAGTCTCATTTTTTTAATATCTTCTATATCAAGCCCCGTAAGTTCCGCTGCTTTTTGGGGTATTTTTATGTGTGAGAGCTGAAGTGTGTAATCTTTTCCTATTCTTTCGAAAATAAGTTTGTTCACTTTTAATATCTCAACCAAATCACCGCCTAAACTCTCAGCCCCTATTTGATACATTTCACTGCTCGGCGCTCTGAATACGGGCTGGATGTAAAACCATTTTTTGGCTTCGCTTTTAAGTCTTTTAATAACAAGTCTGATAACGTCGATAGAACTGTCACCTCTCAGTGCCAAAGATCTGTTTTTTTCATCCGTAAATCTTATAAGTTCCTTTTCATCCAATGCCTCAAGCTGATGGTAAGAGAAAAACGGACTTACAATTTCTTCAAATTCAAGCGTTTCAAAAACTTCCGCGGCGATGTTTTCTATTTCTCTTTTTATTTTCGCTTCTTTGCCGAAATACAATTTCGCACCCTGGGGTATGTCGTGTTTTAATATCATTTTTCCTCTTTAACTTTTACATCTACATCTATCATTTTGAATATAGCCCAACCAATAAAAGCAAGTCCGATCAATCCTATAACATAATTCATTTAAAGCCTTTCAAGCAGTTCTTTAATCTTTTCTTTTTTATTGTTTTGAATTTTAACTAAAAAACTCACAATCACAACCCCACTCAAAAACAAAATCACATCCCAAATGTTATAAAGATTATGTAAAATTTTATATATTAAAGTAACCTCACCACTCATTATAGCAAACATTACTACAAATATATTTCTCAAACTGTCCCTAAGTAAATCGACTTCTATCCTTATCTTTTCACTTTTCATTTTACACTTTTAATTTTTCACTGCCGTACACTTTAACAGCCGTTGCATCATACTTTCTGATTCCGAGTTCGTCCAAAGCAAGCTCAAGGGCATTCAAAATATACTCCATTTTGTTGTCTTCTATAATCCCCATATTGTTGATTCTGAAAAGTTTGCCTTTCATATGGTCCTGACCGCCGGCTACGTTGATTTCGTATTTGTTTTTGAGTGTTTTTCTGATTTCCTCAGCTTTGTCGCTGTAAACAGCCGCCATTGAAAGAGCCGGATTTTGAGGGAATATATTAAGCCCTATAGCCTCAATGGCACTTAGTACCGCCCCGTGTCTTTTTATCGTATTTTTATAGTGTTTTTCAAGCCCTATTTCCTCTAACTTTTTAAGCACTTCGTTCAATGCGATAATAAGCCCGGTCGCAGGGGTAAACGCGGTAGTTCCTTCGCTTTGTTTTTTAATTTCGCTTGCAAGATTGAAATAAAACCCTTTCCCGCTTCCGATTCTCTCCATCGCCGATTCGCTGATTCCAAGCATAGAAAGTCCCGGAGGGAGCATAAACGCTTTTTGGCTTCCTCCCACTACGATATCGATATTACTTGTATCCAAATCTTCCACACCAAGAGCCGTAATTCCGTCAGCCACCACGATTATGTCGGGATTGATTAGTTTTATCTCCGCCGCAATTTCTTCCACAGGGTGTCTGAGTCCCCCCGCGCTTTCACTAATCTGAATAAAAAACGTATCGATTGAATCATCTTCTTTAATTGCAGCAATCACATCATCAACAAGAGCAGGTGTATCCCAGTCGTATTTGATTTCGCTGAATTCTATACCATGGGCTTTGCATATTTTACCCCATCTTTCACCGAACTTTCCGGCGTTTATGGTTAATGCTTTATTTTTTACGGTATTGATTACAGCCGCTTCCATCGCACCGGTTCCGGAAGAGCTTAAAAACACATTGTAAGGAAGTTTCGTAATCTTTCTGAATCTTTTTAGGGTATCAAGCAGAATCTCCTTAAATTCGGGAGTTCTGTGATGAATCGTATCTTTTAGATATGTTTCCCTTACAAAATAAGGAATTTCGACAGGTCCGGGAGTCGCCAATATCATTTTTCAATCCTTTCAATAATAGCGTTTACGTCAAATCCGAAATGTTTATATACATCAGCGCCTTTACCGCTTGCCCCAAACGTATTCATTCCTATTACCTCATCGGCGTATTTATACCATTCAAATCCTATATTCGCCTCTATTGCTATTACTCTGCCTTTGAAAAGAGACGATTTAAACTCTTCATCCTGCTCGTCAAACAGCTCAAAACAAGGAACACTTACAACCCTTGCATCAAGTCTTTTAGCGACTTCTACGGCCAGGTTAACCTCGCTTCCGCTTGCCATAAGGGTAATATCGCCGTTTCCTTCTCTTAAAATATATGCGCCTTTGCTTAAATCCGCATTTTTCGGAGTAATGTTTCTGAGTCCCTGTCTGCTTAACGCGAACACAACAGGGGCATCGATATCAAGCGCCGCTTTCCATGCGTTTACGTTTTCATTCGCATCGGCGGGTCTGAATACGTACAGATTCGGAATTGCTCTTAAAGAGGTAAGATGTTCCACCGGCTGATGAGTAGGACCGTCTTCACCTACTACGATACTGTCATGGGTAAAAATCCAGTAGTTTTTATGGCTACTAAGCGCCGCAATTCTGAGAGCACCCCTTAAATAATCGCTGAATACCAAAAACGTAGCGGCATATGGTAAGAAACCGTAAGCGCTCAGAGCGTTGTTAACTGCCGCCATTGCATGTTCCCTGATTCCGTAATGCAGGTTTCTTCCGTGAGGAAAATCGTCTTCGCCTTTTAAATATGTATTGTTTGACGGGGCTAAATCCGCGCTTCCCCCAAGAAAACTCGGAATCTCTTTAGCTATGGCATTAAGAATTTCTCCGTTGCTTTTTCTTGTGGCGATACTCGCACCCTCTTCGAATTCAGGCCATTCGATTTTGCCGAAATCTCTTTCAAAAAACGCCTCAATTTCTCCAAGATTCGCCTTTTTGTTAAATTCAGCCTCTAAAACTTCCCCTCTTTCTTTTACGCATCTGAATCTCACAAGCACGTCTTCAGGGACTATAAACGTTTCGTTAGGATCAAATCCGGCAGCCTCTTTCGATTTTTTAACTACATCATCACCTAAAGGAGCGCCGTGGGTTTTTTCACTTCCCTCAAGCCCTACCGCTCCTCTTGCAATCACCGTTTTAGCAATAATCAATGTAGGTCTTCCGTCGCTGTTTTTGGCAACGCTCAGTTTCTTTTCGATGTCTTCATAATCGTGCCCGTTCATTTCAAGAACCCTGAATCCCTGAGATTCGAACCTTTCCCTTACGTCCTCTTCAAAAGCAATGCTAACTTCTCCTTCAATCGAAATATTGTTGCTGTCGTATATAATTATTAAATCTTCAAGTCTGTGTTTCCCAGCTAAAGAGCACGCTTCGTAAGAAATTCCCTCCTCCAAATCACCGTCACCGCAAAAACACCATATTTTATGATCAATTTCCGGAAATTTTTTCGATATGAATTTTTTTGCCATAGCAAACCCGACCGCATTAGCCACACCCTGTCCGAGAGGTCCCGTGGTCACTTCTATGCCCGGTGTGTGTCCGTATTCCGGATGTCCCGGGGTTTTACTGCCTAACTGTCTGAAGTTTTTCAAATCATCAAGCGTAATATCGTATCCCCAAAGATAAAGCATTGAATAAATAAGGGGCGTCGCATGTCCGCCTGAGAACACCACCCTGTCTCTGTTGACAAAAGAAGGGTTGTGAGGCGTAATGTTTACCACTTCACTGAATACCGTCATAATATCGGCAAGCCCCAAAGCCGCGCCCGGATGTCCCGAATTGGCTTTTTGCACCATATCGGCAGCTAAAAATCTAACCGTATCAGCCATTTTTTTTCTTAAATTCATTATTTCTCCTTATGTCTGTATAAATATTTTTCAAGCAGCGGTTTTAATTCGTTTTTTAATTCTTCGTCAAACCTGTTTATTTCACCGTTTAATTTTTCGGCAAGAACATCCGCTTCTTTTAAGGCGCCGTTTAAGCCTAAAAGGGTAACAAACGTATTTTTGTTTTTATCAACACCGGTGGTTTTACCGGCTTCCTCGCTGCTCATTGTCACATCGAGTATATCATCCTGCACCTGAAAAAGAATTCCCAAATCGATTCCGAAATTATATAATCTTTCCTGAAGTTTTACATCCAAATTAACAATAACGGCACCCATTTTCAAACTTGCCGCAATAAGTTTCGCCGTTTTGTTAAGATGCAAGAATTTAAGTTCGTTTAAGTTCAATTTTTTATTTTCAAAATAACAGTCTATAGCCTGACCTAAAACCATACCTCCGGCACCGGCGTTTTCGCTGAGGATTTTAATAAGTTCGACTTTGACGTCGCTGCTAAACGGAGCCTTTGAAAGGACTTCAAACGCATACGTATTAAGAGCGTCTCCTGCCAATAACGCCGTTATTTCATCATAAGTAATATGGAGTGTGGGATGTCCGCGTCTAAGCTCGGCATTGTCCATCGTAGGCAAATCGTCATGTATCAGTGAATACGTATGAATAAGTTCGACTGCATAAGCGGCATATTTCGCATTTTCTGTTAAAAGAGGTTCATAAGCATTCACAACCGAGAGCAGAAGTTTGGGTCTGAATCTTTTACCCCCCGCCAACAGCATTTCATTTAAAGCCTTTTCATAATACGGATGAAAACTCGGTGCTTTTATTAAATTTTTTTTTATAAACTTTTCCATATCCTACCTTAATGGTATAGTGGCTTTTATATTTTTATACGACACTGAAATTGTAACATTTTTGTATGTTGAAAGCGCTTTTTTAAGTTCTTCGAAAGATTTGATTTTCATGCCGTTTACACCCGTTATCACCGCCCCCGGCTTTATTAAATAAACCTTTTCCAGTTTTTCAGGCAGTTTTATGATTTTTAACCTGTCATTAAGATATATTCCGAAACGCTCAAGCGGAGTGTAAAGATATTTTTTCTTTCTTATTTTGATTTTGATATTTCTGCCGTTAACGTTGACAACGACCCTTTTTCCCTCTATCCCCGCAAGCACGGATTTATTAAATGTGACCGGTGTCGCCGGTTTGTAATTTATTTTTAAGATCTTATCTCCGATATGCAGGTTTTTTACATACCAAGGATCGAAACTTTTTATTTTCATATTTTCATCGACTTCTATACCTATATCACCCCAGTAACCGTATCTTATAAAATGTTTAACCATATATCCGGGTATGAAACCGTCTCCGCGACCCACACCCACGGCCCTGCAGAACATATCGCTTACAACGCTGTTTTTGGGCGTTTTAACGCTCAAAAGGGCAGGAGCGAAAAAAATACCCTCTTTTGCAAAATTACCGACATATATTTCGTTTTTCTTAACGGCTGCTCCCCACCATCCGAGTTTATAACCGCTCTCAAACTTTACCGTTTTTCTGTTTTTGTGAAGAACAATACACATATCCGTAAAAGGATCGTAATCTATACATTTTTTCCCCCCGAAAACAACACTTTTGTTTTTAGTAACGGGAACGGAGTCATTAACAAAAGAATATTTTAAATAACAGGGTCTGAAATCCGGATAACCGGCCGCAGCCAAAAAAAACGGAAGAAAAAGAATTAATTTTTTCATTGTCCTAAATTCATGCCTCCGAACATATTAAGAGCCTGTGATTTTTTATCGTCAACGGCCATTTTTATAGCATCGTTTACAGCACTCATTAAAAGAATCTGTAAAGATTCCTTATCTTCCAAAAGTGAATCGTCTATTTTGATATCTATAACTTCAAATTTTCCGTTTACGCTTGCTTCAACCATACCTCCGCCGCTTGTCGCGCTGTAAATTTTATTATCGGCCTCTTGCATCTGCTCTTGGATCTTTTGAAGCATCTCGTTTAAATCTACATTACCGAACATTACCCCTCCTGCAAATAAGTTGTTTTTTCTATTATATCGTTATTATCGTCAACAATCAACACCGCAGGTTTGAAATTTTTGGCTTCTTCGGGTGTCATAGAGGCATAAGCGATTATTATAATCTTATCCCCGGGATGGACTTTTCTCGCCGCAGCGCCGTTTAGACATATGTCACGGTTTCCTCTTTTACCTTTTATAACATAAGTAGAAAACCTCTCCCCATTGTTTATATTGACAATATCGACTTTCTGACCCACTAAAAGATTGGCTTCCTCCATCAGCTCTTCGTCGATGGTAATTGAACCGACATAATTCAGATTCGCATCCGTAACGGTCGCCCTGTGAATTTTAGAATAAAGCATTTTTACTGTCATTTTAAACCCTTACGCCCAGAATTCCTCCGGAATTAAATACTCTTTTACCGGATTTCCGTCGATGATGTGTTCTTTTAAGATTCTTTGTATTTTTTCTTTGTCAAGATCCACATACATATACTGACCCGGTTCCACCATCATAACCGGTCCGAAACTGCATCTGTTAAGACAGCCGGTAGGTACTATCCAGTTAACCACAGGGTCAATTTCCATTTCCATCATTTTTTGCTGAGTGAACTGAAAAAGATCTTCTTTTCCTTCTCTCACACAGCTCGGTTTCGGAAAACTCGGCGGTCTTTTAACCTGACACATGTATATTACGTTTTTAGGTTTTGGCATCTGCATATCGGCTCCTTAAATTTTTTGCGACTTATAACATATTTTTTTTCATTTTACAAATTTTTTAATATGCTTTTTACTGTTTTTCTGTCGGAATATTCAATTTTTTTATTACAGTACTGAATATAGTTTTCATCGCCTTTTCCGAGTATCATAACTTTCAAACCGTTTTTTTTTGCAATTTCCAAAGCTTTTTTGATAGCACTTTTTCTGTCGGTGACAATTTCATATTTTTTATGTTTAATACCCTTTGCAATTTCCTTACATATTTCCCTTACGTTCTCACATCTCGGATTGTCTTCGGTTATAATTATATATTCCGCATATTTATCGGCGACTTCACCCATAACATGGCGTTTTTCCTTATCCCTATCCCCGCCGGCTCCGAAAACTGCTATTTTCTTCCCTTTAACGGAACTCAAAACCTTTTCCATTCCGTCTGGCGTATGTGCAAAATCGACAATAACAAAAGGATTAGACGAAACTATTTCCATTCTTCCGGGGACTCCTTTAAAATGTTGCAATGAAAAATGGAAAATGGAAAATGGCTTATTTATTAAAATAGAAGCGGTTTTAAGAGCTAAAGAAAAGTTCATTTTGTTAAACTCGCCCGCCATAGGAATATCATCAACAATAGGTTCTTCCAAAACATATAAATTTTTTGAATTCATTGTAAAGTCATACCCGTATATATTTACAACTGAAAATTCTTCATTCTCAATTCTCAATTCTCCATTAACGACTTTCACCGTTTCATCTCGAAAAAAACTTTCTTTTACTCTTCTGTATTCATCCATAGTCTTATGAAAATCAAGATGATCCTGTGAAAATGAAGTCAGTATTTTAGCCGTAAATTCAACACCTTCTATTCTTTGCTGCACTATCGCATGGGAGCTTACTTCCATAATGTAAAAATCGGGTTCGTATTTTGCCGCTCTTTTAATGGTGGTTAATACAGGTGGGGTCGTTAGTGTTTTAGACTCTTTTTTTTCACCGTTAAAATAAAAACCTTCGGTACCCTGCACACCCACGTTAAAACCGGCGCTCAGTAAAAGATAACCGAGCACGAATGCCGTTGTCGTTTTGCCGTTAGTGCCAGTGATACCTATGAATTTCGTTTTAAGATTAAGTTTTTTCAATAATTCCGCAGGAGTAATAAATTCGACAATACCTTTAGCGTATTTTTCATTCTGTTTCGTTTTCAAAAACAAAACGTCTTTATTCACTTCTTTCGTGTTGTCCGTAATTAGTCCGTTTAACAGAAGCTCTTTATAGTTCATAAGAGATTATAACAAATTACTGTAAAAGTGTGTTAAAACCGTCTATTAATTCGTAATCGTTAAAATCCGCCATCAGATCTTCAAAATAACTGATTGCACTTTCTTTATAACCGTAACTAAGCAGCATTTCAAAAAATTCGAGCAGTTCTTTTTTATTTTCAAAAACCACTTTGGTTGAGAGCAGAATGTTTTCCAAATCTTGTCTTTGTTTTACTAAAAGTTTGACATCGGTGAATGAAATTCCGTTAATTTCTTCACGGTTAAAAGGAGAGGAAGAGTCTAAAAATTTCTCGATTAATTTCATAACTTTTCCGTACTCCTTTTTTTCAATTGCGTTTTTCAGGAGTTCTTTTAAATCAGAATGAATATTTGATAAGCTCATCAAGTTTGTCCTCATACCCGTGAGGTACGTTCATTACCACAAGTTCGGGATGGATTTTTTCTTTTAAAGCTTTTTCAATGCCGTATTTAAGAGTGGCCCCGGCACTCGCGCAACCTACGCAACCTCCCTGTAATTGAACGAAAACAACGGGTTTTCTTACGTCAATTAAAGTAACGTCCCCGCCGTCCATCTGAAGCATAGGTCTCACTTCATTCAAAACGGCGGCTACGGCGTCTTTTAATTCTTCATTTGAAAAAGGAATTTCAGCCATATTATTCCCCGACAAATTCGATTATACACATTTCAGCAGCGTCGCCTCTTCTGAATCTTGTTTTAACAATTCTTGTATATCCGCCTTTTCTGTTTTCGAATTTAGGCGCTATCTCTTCGATTAATTTTCTCGTAGCCGCTTTTGCTCTGGCGTTTGAACCTAATTTGGAATATACAAGCCTGTGGGTGTTAAAATCGGCGTTTTTAGATTTTGTAATCAGTTTTTCGATATATTTTCTAAGTTCTTTGGCTTTAGCAACAGTGGTTTCGATCTTTTCATTTTCAATAAGATCACAAGCTAAATTTTTAAGAAGTGCCAGTCTGTGTTCACTGACACGGCCAAGCTTTCTATATCCGTGTTTATGTCTCATTAATTCTCCTTAAGTTGTGATAATTTCTCTTCAATAGCCTTCTTAATGTCAAGCGGCAGTGTTTTATTAAGCGGGAATCCGATTTCTTCAAGTTTGTCAAAAATTTCTTCCAAAGACTTTGTTCCGAGGTTTTTAATATTCGAAATTTTTTCTTTACCCATCAAAACAAGCTCGCCGACGAATTTTATACCGGCTCTGTCCAATGCATTGAAGCTTCTGCTTCTTAGATTCAGATTTTCAATAGGTTCGAAAAGCACATTGTACACTTCGTCAAGTTCAACACTTTGAGCGGTTTTTTGCTCAAGTTTAAATTCTTTTGAGAAAACGCTAAACTGGTTCAAATAATTGTTCACCGCATTTTTAAAAGCGTCTATAGGGCTTATCTGTCCGTCAGTTTCAACTTCGAAAATAACTTTTTCAAAATTCGGGTCGTCTTCAACCAAGATGTTTTCTATATTATAAACGACTTTTTTTACCGGGCTGAAATATGCGTCAAGACCTATAAAACCTTCAGGAATTTCATCCCTGAAATTTTCCACGGCGACAAATCCCATACCTTTTCTTATTATCAATGTTAATTTCAATTCGCCTTCTTCATTTAATGTTGCAATATATTCGTTAGGCGTAACGACGTCCACAGAATCGTTAACAAGGTCGCTGCCCCTTATTTCCTTAGGACCTACAAAAACATATTCCACTACTGCCTCGTCACCTTTTTTTATTTTAAATCTTATGTTTTTCAAATTGATTATAAAACTTGCAACATCCTCAAGCATACCTTTAAGCGAGTCGAATTCGTGCTTTACACCTTCTATTTTAAGCGCGATAGGCGCAAAACCGGGAGTTGAGGCTATCAGCGTCCTCCTAATCGGATGAGCGACACTAACACCGAAACCCGCTTCAAAAGGGTATACTTCGATTATGGCTTTGTTTCCTTCCTCTTTGAAAGAAACATCGCTCGGAATCAAAACTTCTGTTTTTATTTTATTCATTTTTTAGCCCCTATTATTTAGAGTACAACTCAACTACTAATCTCTCTTCTACCGGAATGTTTACTTCTTCTCTTTCAGGAATTCTCTGGAATACGCCTACCATTTTTTCTCTGTCCACATCCACCCAAGGAGCGATACCGGTTTGTTTTGAAAGTTCAAGTGCTCTTTGAATCTGTACGTTGTTTTTTGATTTTTCTTTAATTTCAATTCTGTCGCCCTCTTTAACCAAATAAGAAGGGATGTTCACTTTTTTACCGTTTACAAGAACGTGTCCGTGAGTTACAAGCTGTCTTGCGAATCTTCTTGTTGTTGCAAACCCCATTCTGTAAACGACGTTATCAAGTCTTCTTTCAAGCAGTTTAATTAGGTTTTCCCCCGTGCTGCCTTCTTGTCTGTTGGCTTCTTTAAAGAATTTTCTAAACTGTTTTTCAAGCACGCCGTAATAAAATTTGATTTTCTGTTTTTCTCTAAGCTGAAGTCCGTACTCGGAAATTTTACTTCTTCTTTGTCCGTGCTGACCCGGTGCGTAAGGTCTTTTATCAAGTGCCGACTTTCCAGCTAATCTTCTTTCACCTTTTAGCTCTAAGCTAACTCCAAGTCTTCTTTCGATTTTTTCAACAGGTCCTGTATATCTTGCCATAGTTACACCCTTCTTCTTTTTCTTGGTCTGCATCCGTTATGAGGCAACGGAGTTACGTCTTTCATCCATAATACTTTAATACCTTCAATCGCACCTACGGTTTTAACGGCAGTTTCTCTACCTCCGCCGGGCCCCTGAACTTTAATACCCACTTCTTTGATTCCGTATTCTTTTGCTTTTGCCATTACGTCTTCCACAGCCTGCTGTGCGGCGAACGGTGTTGATTTTTTGCTTCCTTTAAATCCGAGCGCCCCTGCAGAGCTCCAGCAAAGTGCGTTACCCATTTCATCAGTTACGGTAATCATAGTATTGTTAAATGTCGCTGAAATATATACAACCCCGCGACCGACTTGTTTTTTGATTTTTTTCTTTTTTGTTACTTTTCTTTTAGCCATTTCTCACCCTTTATTTAGCTTTTGCGCCGACAGTTTTTCTTTTACCTTTTCTGGTACGCGCGTTCGTTTTGGTTCTCTGACCTCTAACAGGTAATCCTCTTCTGTGTCTTAAACCTCTATAGCATCCAAGGTCCATAAGCTCTTTAATGTTAAGCTGAACGATTTTTCTGAGTTCACCTTCAACAATATAATTTGACTGAATTTCTTTATTTAATGTTGAAATTTCGTCTTCAGTTAATTCATAAACTCTTTTTTCAGGATCAATCCCCGTGTCTTTAAGAATTTTTCTGCTTGTAGTAAGACCTATTCCGTAAATATACGGAAGTGCGTATTCTATTTTTTTCTTTTTAGGTAAGTCTATCCCTGCAATTCTCGCCATGTTTTATCCTTGTCTTTGTTTATGTCTAGGATTTTCACAAATAACTCTTACAATCCCTTTTCTTTTTACCACTTTACATTTAGGGCAAATTTTCTTAACTGATGCTCTAACTTTCATAACTTCTCCTTAAATTTTAGGAAACTAAAATTTTCCATTTTACATTGGATAATTTTCCATTCTCTTGCCCCTTAGGTACAAAGACCAGCCCTTGCAATAGAAAGTGCAAAGTGAAAAGTATAAAATCAACTTTTCACTTTTTTTAACCTTTCACTTTTATTGCAAAGCCTCTTCTACGTTCAGGGGGATGGAATTATATCATAAATAATAAATTGGGAATTGGGAATTGAGAATTGAGAATTGAGAAAAAAAGAAAAAAGAAGTTTGTTATTTCCTTTTTATAAGGAATTATTGATGAACAATAAACATCAAAAGCCCTATCACGGCTATCGAAGCGGTACCCATCGTAATTTTTTCTTTTTCCCCTTTAAGAATCGCAAGCAGGAAATATATTACAAAACCTGCACTAAGACCGATTGTAATCGAATATGTAAGCGGCATTAAAAGCACCGTCATAAATACACTCACGGCAGTCGTTGTGTCTTTAAAATCGACTTCTTTAAGTTCTCCGAACATCAACACACCGACCATTACTAAAATAGGATAAATGGCATTATCCGGTATGGCTTTATATAAAGGGAGGAAAAACAGTGTGGTAATAAAAAGAAGCCCTGTGACAACCGCGGTAAGACCCGTTCTTCCCCCTTCTTCCACGCCTGCTGCGCTTTCTATAAAAGAAGTGGTGGTGGACGTTCCTAACCCCGCTCCTATAACGGTCGCCGCGGCATCGGCCTGAAGGGTTTTCTCAAGCTCTTTCGGATCTTTAAAAAGACCGGCCCTCATTCCTATACCTGCAAGTGTGCCTATCGTGTCGAACAAATCCGTTACCAAAAACGTCACTATTACAGGCAAAAGAGAAAGTTTTAATGCGCTCATCAAATCAAAATGAAACGCTATCGAAGCCATGCTCTCAGGCATTGAAACAACACCTTCAGGCATTTTTGCAAGTCCGAAAATCCAGGCTACAACGGACGTAACGGCAATAGAAAGAATAAAAGCGCCTTTAATTCTGTAAGAATAAAAAATAGCGGCAAGAATAAACCCGAACACACCTAAAAGAACATTCGGATCGTGTATTTTGCCAAGACTGACCAGTGTAGCGGGATTATCGACAATAACACCCATCCCCTTAAGTCCTATGAAAGCTATAAACGCACCTATACCGGCACTGATTGCCCTTCTTAAATCAACCGGCACGGATTCGAATATCCACGCCCTGAATCTGGTGGCGGAAAGCGCCAAAAACAAAAGACCGCTTATCATTACTATTCCTAAAGCCGTCTCCCATGGAATTCCCATTCCTTTAACCAGCCCGAACGTAAAATAAGCGTTAAGCCCCATACCCACACTCATTGCGACCGGAGTATTCGACCAAAAACCGTTTAAAACGGTTGAAATGATTGTCACAACCGCAGTAGCCGTAATCAATGCCCCGAACGGCATACCCGTAAGACTCATAATCGAAGCGTTCACGGGAACGATGTACATCATTGCAAGAAAAGTCGTAAATCCGGCTCTTACCTCTGTAGAAACCGTGGTATTATGCTGTGAAAGTTTAAAGAGTTTTTCGAACATTAAACACTCCTTGAATTAATTCAAGGAATATTATAACAAATATTAAAACGATGTTAAATGGCTACAAAAAGAGTCTCATTTAAGGAGTAAAAGCTTAAACGGAAGGATAAAAGGGGATTATTTGATTTCGATTTTTTTACCTTCCGGTTTAGGACGTTTCGGAATAAAAAGCTTCAATACGCCGTTTTCATATTTAGCTTCTATGTTTTCGCTGTCGGCATCCGAAGGCAGCTTGAAACTTCTTTCAAATCTGCCGAAAAAGCTTTCGATTCTCGTATAGTTTTCTTTTTCCTCTTTTCTTTCGAGTTTTCTTTCGCCCGCTATCGTAAGCACACCCTCGTTTACGGAAATTTCAATGTTTTCTTTTTCGACACCCGGTAAATCAATTTCGAGATAATAACCTTTTTCATCGACTTTTTCATTAACGGCCGGAGTAAACGTTTCAACTTTTTGAACGGGTCTGTTTGAACTTAAAACCGCACCGATTCTTCTTTCGATGTCTTGCAATTCTTTAAAAGGATCAAACACTGTTGGCCACATCATCCCCTCCTTTTGAAGAATTATTTTATTTTACATTGAAATTATAATATATTTAAACAAAAAAGTCAAGAAAGTTGACATCAAAAGACTAACACTTTATTATCTTTTTCCCTAAAGTTTCGTTTTTCCAAAACACGCATTTCTTTTTTGTTTATTTTAATTTTATATATGTCGTTGTTTTTTCTCAGATACAGAATAAAATCATATCCGCCGGGATAATAAAATTTTCCTTTTTTAACGCTTATAGAAACATTCTGATTGGTACTCAGCATATCAAAAACAGCTTTTTTAGAATCGAACCTTCCTTTGAAAAACACTTTTCCCGTTTTTTCCTTTGACAAATCTACTCCTGTTATACGGTAAAGACGTTTTGTAAAAGCGTTTTTTAAAAATACGGTATTGTCGCTTACAATATCAAAGGTACCGAAATTATCATAAATTTTCAATGTTCCGGAAATATTACCTTTTAACAGTTTTAAAATTCCTAAATAATCGAAAAACTTGTCGGCATCCGTTTTAAATGTGATTTCAAACCTCGTATCGCAAAAACCCTCGAAATCGTTTCCTTTAAATTTAAACACTCCGTTTGAAAAATCGTATGTTCCTTTTACATCGATTTTTTTATGAAAAGGATACAGCAAAACCGGTTTCAGCTTAGATAAATCCAGCGATTTGACGTTAAAAGAACATTCCGCCCTTCCGCTGTTAAACCTGCCGTGCAAAAATATGTTTCCGACATCCGATTTGATACCGCTTTTGAACATAAACTCCTCAGGGGATTTCAAAACTATTTCGCTTTTTGCGGCAAAATCTGAATATATACGTTTAGAATATTCCCCTTTCGAATCAATTTTTATATAATAAGGCCCCTGTTTCTTTTTATTCACATAAAAATCGCTTTTACCCGCAATCCACGGATATTTTATTTTCAACATATAAAAAATTTTCTGAATGTCGAAATCTTTCCCGGCCGCTTTTAAAAATATATGCTCGTTTATTCCCAAACGGTAGTTCATATATCCGTCTGCAAAAAAAGCCAGCCCGTCAAGGACATATTCCCCTTTTTCACTGAAAAGCTTACCGCTTATATTCATTTTTCCCCTGAAATACTTCGAAAAGTCGGAAAGATTGTTTATATCGCCCTCATACATTGCATTCAGCGGAACCATCGCACCGAAAACCTTGATAAAATTCTCACCCTTTTTAATTCCCAACGAAAAATTGTTGACACCGTAATCAAGATACGTTATTTCGGCGCCGGGAATGTATTTATCTATTTTCGACTCTATTACGTTTTTAAAAACGAAACTTCCCACAGGCGTAAGCATTAACAGAACAGACAGTATAACCGTCAGTAACAGTATAAAAATGCCCCAGAAAATCTTATATTTCATTTTTTTTCTTCTGAATCTAACCATTTTGTATCCTCACGGGCGTTTCTATATAAAGACTGTTTGACGGAAATGCAAAAGAAGCGCCGTTTTTCTCAACTATCTCTTTTATTTTTAAATTGACATCCTCCCTTATTTTCAAATATTCGTCCCATACCGCCGTTTTAGTAAAAAAATAACAAAAAACACTTAGACTGCTGTCTTTATATTCGTCAAAATATATAAGAATAGGTTCGTTATGGATTCCGGGATGGTTCAAAAGCATATCCCTTATTTCGTTCAATATTTTTTCCATAACCTCCAATGTCGTATCGTATGTCAGCCCCAGTCTCATCATAATTCTTCTTCTGTCGCGTCTGCTGAAATTTTCAATATTGGAATTGGCTATCACCGAATTAGGCACCACTATAAGTCTTTTGTCAAAAGCCCTGATTTTTGTGGTTCTCATTCCTATATCTTCCACTATTCCTTCGGCATCGCCTATTTTTACCCATTCCCCTATCTTAAAAATATTATCCGTTAAAATCGCAATGCCTCCGAAAATATTGGCAGCAGTGTCCTTAGCCGCGAGTGCGAAAGCCAAACCTCCCAAGCCTAACGAAGCCAGAAAGCCGGTTACATTAATACCCCAGTCCTGGAGTAATGACACAACGCCTATCGTAACTACGAAAACCTTTGTGATTTTTATTAAAAAAGAAGCGAGTTCCTTCGAACTTTTTCCGAATTTGCCGAGTATATGATAGACATATTCCTCAAATTCGGTAATTATGTTATAAATTATCCAGAAAACGTCAAAAATCAAAAGCCCTTTTAAAAGGTGCCGGAGTATTCCGTTTTGGGTTTCCAGAAAATAAAAAAGAAAATAAACGCCCGCTATGATAAATAAAAACCTTAAAGGGTTTTTTATAGCGTTTAAAAATTTATCGTCGATTTTTGTTTTTGTTTTTGAAACCGCCTTTTTTAAAAAGGAAAGTATAATGAGAGTAAAAAACTTCCTCGCAAATAGGAACAGAAAAAACACAAAAAAAGCGATTAGCACTTTATATATCGGAAGTGACAAAAATTTATAATCCAATATATCCATTAAAGCCTGAGGCAGACTGTTTCCCATTTTAATATCCTATCATTTTTTCATCCTTCAATATTATAACAATTTTTTTAAATAATGGTACTGCACTTTGGGATGCAAAATAATAGGGAAAAGGCGCTTTTATATTCAAAAAGGCGACCCCTACCGTATATTTACGGTTTTTGCCGTTTGCAAAACCGAAAAAAGAGGAATTATAAATTTTTTCATATTTGTTATCGACGCTCACATGCGCGGTACCCGTTTTACCCGCCGTAAAGATCCCTTTTACAAAAGCGTTCCGGGCCGTTCCTTTTAAAACTATTTTCCTCAGAATTCTTAAAATCTCGTTCGCGGTTTTCGAAGAGATTATCCTTTTCGAATCCGTTTTTACATCTGCAATTTTAGGCGTAACCATAATTCCGTTGTTGTTAAATACGTTATAGGCCTTTAAAAGCTGAACGAAATTTACAAGAATACCGTATCCGTAAGCGGTTGTGGATTTGTAAACGGGATAGCTCAGCTCTTTCATACTCCTTATGACGCCTTTAAGCTCATAAGGCAGATCTATTCCGCTGTATTTTGAAAAACCGAATTTTTTAAGCCCTTCGTAAAATTCTATATTCGTAAGTCTCAAAGCAAGCTGGGATATGACTATGTTGCTTGAATAAACAAGCGCGTTTTCGGCACTTAACCACTTAAAAGGTTCGTCGTCTGTTATATAGGTTTTTCTCCATTTAGGTTTCCATTTGCCGTTATAACCGTTTAATATTTCATAAGGGTTGACTTTGTTGTGCTCAAGCAGTATCGCAAACGTTATCGGTTTCATAACCGAACCCGGTTCGTACAGATACCTAACGGCGTTTATCTGCATATTCGGAATATCCTTTTCGGTAATATGCGACGGATTAAACCTGTTCGAGGAGGCAATAGCAACGATTTTCCCGGATTCGCTTTCCATAACCGCCGCTATAACCTCTTTCGCCTTATACTTTTCTTTTGCGGCGTCCAAGAGGTTTTCTATTCTTTTTTGTAACACAAGGTTAATATTCAGTTTTATATTTTTACCGTTTATAGGATATTTCACCACCGCATTTTTATCGTAAATTATATTTCCGCCCACATCTCTGTATCCGGTTATCACACCGTTTCTTTTAGGCTTTAAAACGGCATCGTAATATTCCTCGATTCCGTTGTCTCCCCTTCCTTTGTCTTTTAAATAACGTCCCAAAAACGGCTCGAAGACATCTTTATACGGATAGAGTCTTTTAAAAAGGGATTCGTATCTGTTTTTGGAAACATACATAACACTTTCTATATCATACGCCCTTCTTACACCGTTTACGGAATTAAACACCCTGTAAAAATCCAGCATCCTTCTTAAATACACCAGCTGCTGTTTGGTTTTTAAATCGACTTTTGCAAGTAAAACGCGTTTTTTATGTTTTTTAAGTTTGTTATAAAGTTCTTTTTTGCTTATACCGGTATATATGCCGAACAAATCGACAAACATCTTTTTTTTGTCATTTTTTATATAAACGGGGTTGATGTAAACACTGTATATTTTTTCACTTTTGGCCAGAGTGAAATTGGCTGTTCGGATGCTTCCCCTGACGGCACTTTCTATTTTCGTAATTTTAGGATTAAAATAATTTTTGGGTTTTGAAACGCTAAAAAACAAAAAAGCGCCGAAAAGCGCCATTACAAGAATAAAAAATATTACGTAAATAATAGGGATTTTGCTGTTTTTCATTAAATTTGGGTTTTTAGAAGCTCTTTATAGGCGTTAATGGCTTTATTTCTCACTTCCAAAACCATTTTCATCTGCATTTCCGCTTTTTGTATGGTAATCGAGGCTTTAGCCAAATCCTCAACTTTTCCCGTAGCGATATCCGCTTCGGCTTTTTCGGCGTTTTGCATCATGTCGTTTGTCGTATCGAGTTCTTTTTTCAATAAGTCTTCAAAGCTGCCGTCGGCACTGTTTTTGTTATTTACAACGTTTCCGAGACTGTTCGGATTTTCAATTTTATTTATAAAAGCCATAATCTATCCTTAGCTTTGTAATATGTTAATGGCGCTGTTCGCCATTGTTTTCGCACTCTGAAATGCCGCAACGTTAGCCTGATAAGCCCTTGTAGCCTCCAGCAAATCCGCCATTTCGACAACCGGATTGATATTAGGATACGCAACATATCCGTTTGCATCGGCATCGGGATTTGAAGGGTCGTATTTCAAAATCGGTTTGGAATCGTCCCTGACCACTTTATCCACTATCACCGTTTCTATGGGAGGCTTTGCGGTGGTATAATCTTCGCCCTCCTCGTCCAACGGATTTTCATATTTATGAAAATCGGCGTTTTTTTCCATTTCTTTATTAAGCTGTTCTTCAAACGGAACCGCCTTAAAAATAACTTCTTTTCTCCTGTACGGTCCGCCTTCGTCCGTTCTTGTAGTATTTGCATTGGCGATGTTTTCGGAAATTATATTTATTCTGAATCTTTGAGCCGAAAGCCCGTAACCCGAAATATCGAAACCGTTAAAAAACCCCATTATTCACCTTTATATGTTTTTGCTCGAATCAATTACGGCTTTGAATATGTCTATATCTTTTCTTAAAGCCTGTATCGCCGCATTATAAGCAAGCGTGTTTTTTGCCATTTCGGTCGTTTCGACATCTATGTCCACACTGTTGCCGTCGTTTCTTGCAAGATGTCCGTCCCTGTAAAAAACAACCGGTTTTTCATCCCTTTTTTCATCAAACCCGGATAAATGCCCCGGTGCGGTTTTTGCAAGTTTCAGTTTGGGGGTTTCGTTTTTATTGTTAAATATCCTGTCCGCCTCTTCCCTCAGAGCATCTTCGAATCTGATGTCCTTAGGTCTGTAATAAGGTGTATCGGCATTTGCAATATTGCTTGCAATCATATCCTGTCTTATTTTTCTGTAATGCAAAGACTCTTCTAAAATATTGAAACTTTTACTGATTTCGAACCCCACACCCACTCCTTTTTTTACGGAAGCAATTTTTATTCCGTACTTACTTTTTAAAAAATCCAACCACATAAGCCGCAATTTTGTTAAAATTCTATCAATATTATACTTCATAAAGGTTAATTTTGCAAAAAGCGGACTCCCTTATATTTGTAATTGTCGGTATTCTTATGTTGATAGGCGCTCTGTTTTCCTATTCGCTTCCTATATATCTTGAACACGCCAAAAGTCTGAGCGAATACCATTTCGTCGGAAGATATCTGATGTTCGGAAGCGGGGGGATGTTTATAATGATTTTTTTAGCCAGATTAAATCCGGATAAATGGTTTGAAAAAATAGGATGGGGCATACTCGTTTTTTCCGCGGTGCTGGTACTGGCTATGCCTTTTTTGCCAGAATATATAGCCCCCGTGATAAACGGAGCTAAAAGGTGGATTAAAATAGGACCTGTAAAATTCGCACCGGTAGAGTTTTTCAAAATAGGAGTGATATTTTTTCTTTCGTGGTCGTTTACAAGACAGGTCAAAGAGAACAAACCTTTAAAAGAAGAATTTAGACTTATTTTGAGATATTTTCTGATTTTAGGGGTTTTCTGGTATCTTATATTGGCCTACCAGTCGGATCTGGGGCAGGTTATCGTAATGGGTGTTTTTTTTGCGTTTATGCTTCTTATAGCCGGTGGAAGATTTCAGTCTTTCACACTGATTCTTGCAACGGGTATATTTGTTTTCATTGCTGCAATAATATCCTCTGGGTACCGGTATGCAAGGTTCAAAGCATGGCTTCATCTTATGACGAATAATTTTTTCCCGGATATTTCCGTAACAAGCTCTATGAGTTACGGGCAGGTGGCACAGTCCCTAAACGCCATTTACCACGGGGGAATTCTCGGTTGCGGTATAGGAAACGGCATATTCAAACTCGGATTCCTATCGGACGTTCATACCGATTTCGTACTTGCCGGAATCGCGGAAGAAACAGGTATAATAGGCATAAGTATAATTGTTGTTTTAATGCTTTCTCTTGTTTACAGATTATACAAAATAGCAAACAGAAGCGAAAAAAAAGAGTATCAGCTTTTCGCTTTCGGAGTGGGAACCCTTATTATGATACAGTTTTTGTTCAACGGTCTGGGGGTAACTTCCCTTATACCCATAAAAGGGCTTACCGTTCCTTTTTTAAGCTACGGGGGAAGTTCTCTCGTGGCTCTTTGTACGGCTATAGGAATGGTCTTAATGATAAGCAAAAAAGCGAAAATTAATTGAAAATGGAGAATGGAAAATTAAGCAATGGAAAACAGAAAATTAAATATTGCAATAACAGGCGGCGGCACCGGAGGACATTTAAAAATCGCAAAAGTCATAAAAGAAGAATTGAATAAAAGAGGAATCAAACCGGTATATATCGGCTCAACCTCAGGAGCCGACAAGGCGTGGTTTGAAAACGATGAAGGGTTTGAATTCAAATACTTTCTTCCTTCAAGCGGTGTGGTAAATAAAAGGGGAATCGGCAAAATAAGTTCGTTATTCCACATTTTAAAACTCTCGATCAAAGCCAAAAAAATTTTAACATCTCATAACGTCCGGGCGGTATTCAGCGTCGGCGGATACTCAGCGGCACCGGCGGCGTTCGCTTCCGTTTTTTCAGGCGTTCCACTCTTTATTCACGAACAAAACGCCCATATAGGCTCTCTAAACAGAATTTTAAAACCTTTTGCAAAACGTTTTTTCAATACGTTTTTATACGGTGATCCGTATCCGGTGGAAAATATCTTTTTCGACACCGCAAGAATCAGAAAAAATCTAAAAACGATTATTTTCTTAGGCGGAAGCCAGGGAGCTGTGGCCATAAACACTCTCGCTATGAAAATCACCCCCGATTTAGCAAAAAAAGGGGTTAACATCATCCATCAAACCGGAAAAAAAGATTTTAAAAGAATTAAAGATTTTTATAATAAAAAGGAAATCGACGCCGATGTTTTCGATTTTAATCCGAATTTATACGAAAAAATACAAAAAGCCGATTTTGCCGTAAGCAGGGCGGGGGCATCCACTCTTTTCGAACTCGCTGCAAACCGTATTCCCGCACTGTTTATCCCATATCCCTACGCCGCCGGGGATCATCAGTATTACAACGCAAAATTTTTAGAAAACAAAAACGCGGGATTTGTTATAAGAGAGGAAAATATCAATACCGAAAAAGTCAAAAGCCTCATATTAACGGCCGATTTACAGAAAATTTCCAAACGTTTATCCGAAATTAACAAAAAAAACGGTGCCGCAGCCATAATTGACGAAATATTAAAAAGCCTCGTCGATTAAAGCGCATATCATATGCCCTATCATAATATGCATTTCCTGAATTCTCGGTGTGTCGTTTGAAGGAACTACGATATTCACATCTCCCATTCCTTTCATTTTCCCACCGTCTTTACCGCTAAGTGTAATTGTTTTAATTCCGATTTTTTTAGCGCTCTCAATTGCTTGAATAACATTTGCGGAGTTGCCGCTTGTAGATATTGCCACCAGCACGTCGCTTTCTTTTCCGAGAGCCTCTACCTGTCTGGAAAACAGACATTCGAACCCGTAATCGTTTCCTATTGCGGTAAGTGCGGATGTGTCGGTTGTCAAAGCCAGACCCGCAAGGGGTATTCTCTCTTTTTTAAACCTGCCGCTGAGTTCAGCCGCTATATGCTGGGCGTCCGCAGCGCTTCCGCCGTTGCCGCAAAACATTATCTTTTTTCCGTTTTTAAGCGCATTCAGACACAAATCACCCGCCTCTTTTATCAAAGGAAGCAGATCTTCCATTTTTTTGGCAGTGTTTATATGTTCATTCAAACAATTTATTAATTTTTCCATTCTTAACTCTCCGTTTTCAATTTCCGCTTTTCACTTTTTTAATAATTCCCGTAGTGCTTTTCCCCTCGACAAATTCGATAAGTTTCACTTCTTTTGCGATATCGCTGCCGACCACTTCCCTGTCTTTATAATCGGCGCCTTTTACCAAAATATCCGGTTTTATTTTTTTTATGAGATCATAAGGCGTATCTTCATCAAAAACAACCACAAAATCAACCACCTCCAGGCTGGCCAGTAAATAAGCCCTGTCGTATTCATCATTAACCGGTCTTTCGGGACCTTTAAGCCTGCTTACAGAATCGTTTGAATTAACACCCACTATCAGCCTGTCCCCGAGCGCCTTTGCCTTTTGAAGATATTTGACATGCCCCAGATGCAGAATATCAAAACAACCGTTGGTAAATACTATTTTTTTATTCTGTTTTCTCAAATCGTCGGCAATATGTTCTATTTTTGCAAAATCGACTATTTTGTAATCCACACTGTTGTCTATTCTTCTTTCGGTTTCTTCTATCTCCTCAAGAGTCACCGTGGCACTGCCTATTTTACTCACAACCACGGCGGCGGCGGCGTTTGCAAAATGCATAGCCTCTTTTAAATCGCCGCTTTTGCTAAGATAATATCCGAGACTGGCCAAAACGGTATCCCCCGCACCGGTTACGTCGTAAACCTCTTTTGCAACCGTCGGAATTTTCACATATTCTTCCCCGAAAAGAGCCATACCCTCCTCGCTGAGCGTGACAAGCAGGAAATCGAGATTAAGCTCCTTTTTTATTTTCCATCCGGCTTTAACCAAATCCTCTTCTGAATCGATTTCCATGCCCGCAGCTACCGAAAGTTCTTTTTTATTGGGTTTAATCATCCACGCGTTTTGATATTTGGAGAAATCTTTTTTCGGATCTATTATGATTTTTTTATTGTTTCTGTTTGCCAGTTTAATAATCTTCTGGGTAAGGGATTTTGTCAGGATCCCTTTTTCATAATCACTTAAAAGTATAAGTTCCACTTTTTCCAGATTTGCAACAAGGTAATTTAATATTTTATCCTCATATTCCTCTTTTATAGGTGTTTTTGTTTCTTTGTCATATCTTATCACCTGATGGTTTCCGGCTATTACACGGCTTTTTATAACCGTTTCACGGCTTTCGTCAACAAAAACACCGCTTGTATCGATATTTTTCTCCCTTAATAAATCAAAAAGCCTTTTTGAATTTCTGCCTGCCACCGTAGAAACAAGAACACCGCTGCCGAGGGCCAACAGGTTGTTTACGACATTTCCCGCACCTCCGAGCCTGTCCTCCTCTTTTAAAACCTCGACAACCGGTACGGGGGCCTCAGGGGAAATTCTTTCGCTCCTGCCCCACAGATAGTGGTCTATCATAAAGTCGCCTATTACCGCTATCATTTTACTTCTTCTTCATATATCCTGATAATTTCGGGAAGATACGCTTTTATCCCTTCCTCTAAAGAAAATTCAGGCTTATATCCCAGATATTTTTTCGTATCTTCAATGTCCGCTTCGGTAAAAAACTGATATTGACCTACATAAGGATTGGGAATATACGTGTCTTCTCTTTTGATATTAAGCTCTTTTTTAAGAATGTCTACGATATCCTGGAAACTTCTGGCCTTGCCCGTTCCGACGTTGTACACACCGCACTTCTCAGTTTCGCATGCTTTAATATTGGCCTGAATAACATCCTCTACGAAGATAAAATCCCTCAGTATTTTATCGCTTCCCTCAAAAAGTTTCGCGCTTTCTCCTTTAAGCAGCTGAAGCCCGAACTGAAGCACCATTGAAGCGGTTTTGTTTTTAAAATATTCTCTCGGACCGTACACATTGAAATACCTAAGCCCTACAATTCTTATTTTGCCGTAGTATTCTTTTGCCAGATTATCCATCATAAGTTTTGAAAAACCGTATACATTATTCGGCTTTTCATATCCTACTTTAAAAATGTTGCTGTTACCGTACGTCGCCGCGGAGGAGGCGTAAATCATAGACGCGTTTTTCCTAACAGCCAAATCACACAGATCTTTAAACGCATTTACATTCGTATCAACCATAATTTTCTGATCCGCGACAGTCGTATCCGAAACAGCCGCTTCATGGAATATATAATCGATATCGTATTCTTCAAGTCTTTTCAAATCGTCTTTGTTATTTATATCCCCGCTTATAACAATTCCGTTAAACCCGAGCAGGTTTTTAAAATGCCCGAAACTTTTTAAATTTCCGTTGCTAAACGTCTCCTCGTTTCTGAATTTATCAAATACTATTACTCTGCACTCTGGGTAATTCTCCTGAAAATAAAACGCTATATTGCTCCCTATAAAACCGGCTCCGCCCGTTATTACCACGGTTTTACCATTAAAATCTATATTAGAGTATTTCACAAAAACTCCTTTTTTATTTTTTTAATTATATCATATAAGCCGTCTTGGACTTTAAACGTTTTTTTTATCCCGGCACGCTTTGCCGCTTCCAAATCCCTGTCGCTGTCGCCTATCATTATCGAATTTTTAAGATCAACACCGTATTTTTCCGCCAAATCGAGTATCATTCCGGGCTTGGGCTTTCTGCATTCGCACATTCCCGTAATATCCGGATGATGGGGGCAGAATCTAACGTCTTTTATTTCAATTCCCTTTTTTCTGAATTCGTCAATCATCCATTCGGTCAGTTTGTAAAAATCTTTTTCAGTGTAATAGCCTCTCGCTATTCCGCTTTGGTTCGTTACAACAAAAAGAGCAAAATCCAAATCCTGAAGGAGTTTTAAAAGTTCGAATATCCCTTCTTTGAACTTAAAGTCCTCTATCTTACCCACATATCCCGTATCGACGTTTATCACGCCGTCCCTGTCCAAAAACGCGGCTTTCACATAAGATCCTTCGCAGCATTTACAACATCCTCCGCTTTTATCAGCCTCATACATTCGTGATGTTTAAGAGGGCATTCCCTTTTCATACAAGGCGCACATTCGACATTTTTGGTGACTATTTTATATTTAGTGCCGTACGGACTGGTCTCATCATACCTCGTGGGACCGAAAACGGCAACCACCGGAACTTTAAAAGCCGCCGCTATATGCATAGGCCCGCTGTCGTTCGTAATAAACAGACTAAGACCGCCTATATGTTCGCACAATTCTTTAAGCGAAAGTTTTCCGCATAGGTTTTTATAATTCGTTATTGTCAGTTTTTTTTCAATATCGGCCGCTATATCCTCTTCTCCCGGGCCTCCGAAAATTACAATATCATACTCACACGCAAGGGCGTTCGCAACTTTTGCAAATTCTTCGGGATACCATCTTTTCGCACTTCCGTATGTGGCTCCGGGATTTATCCCGAGAGTCGGCCTTTCGAAACGTTTGGGTTTAAAATACAGCCTCGGGGAATAGACAGGCAAATTCTTTTTAAGAACAAAATCGGCAAATTTATTGTATTTTTCCACCTGATGACCTTTGAATGGTCTGTTTATGTAATGTTTTTTTGCACTTAAAAACATCAAAAGCTTTGAAAAAAAATGGGTTCTGAAACTGACACCGATATCGGACTTAAGCTCTCCCGAAATTTTCAAAACATTAAAAAGCCTGTTTCCCTTCCTTGTTTCGTCCACAACAGTTTCAGAAATTTTAGGGTTTTCACCCAACACCTCAACGGCCGCACGACTTCCGAACAGAATCACCTCGTCAGGTTCGAAACCATCTATAAGTTTGTCCACCGCACCGCTTGCCATTACGGCATCCCCCAGCCAAGTGGGGGCTTCTATAAGCAGTCTCATTTCACCCTCTTAAAATGTTTTTTACTCAAGTCAAGACCTAAAATTTTTTCGATAAAAGCTTTGACTCTGTGTCTTTTTTCCCTTTTTGTAAGTATGTGTCCGGCATTAGGCTCGAATGTCCCTTCGGCTTCAGGCAGCCAGCTTAACACCGCTTTGGGATGTGTACCCTTAAATTCCCTTAGAATGGAAGCGTCTATTTCAGAATAATCGACAGGCTCGAATTTATGCTTCCAATATTTGGTTACTTTTCTGAGTTTCAGATTCATCTGTTCTTCGTTTCTGACCCACCCGTAATGGTAAATTCTGGCATTTGCAAAAGCCGCCTTCGGATATCTCGCACATTTTCCTCCGTCCAAAACCCACCAGAAAAGCCCGTCGGGGGCGATTGTTCTGATACTGTTTTTTATTATTCTAACTTCCCTTCTGTACCATCCGGGAGAATCAAGGTACGTGTTTTTATTGCCGTAAAAATGTATATAATCAAAATAAAGGGCTTCAACCTCATCGTCGTTTTTATATTTTTCCATGGATTTTAAGATATTGTCAAGATCATCTTCATGCACAACCTCGTCAGCTTCAAGATAAAACGCCCAGTCCCCGGTACAGTTAAACTGGGCTATCATTTTCTGCTGTCCGTAAACAAAACCCTTTTCTTTCATATTTTCATTCCACTGTGTTTTTATTATTTTTATTTTATCGCTTTTTATACTTTTTAAAATTTCCTCGGTATCGTCTTCACACGGCCCCAAAGCGACAATAAACTCATCCACTATCGGCAAAACCGATATAATGGATTCCCTGAAAGGATATCCGAGTATTGAACCGTTCCTTAAAAACGTAAAACCGCTAACCCTCATTCTTTTCCTTTACATATTTCCAAAAAGTATACTGAGAATAAAGTTTTGCAATTACAAACCCTTCCCATCCGTCCAAAAACCCCCTTTTTAAAACATACATTCTAAAAAACGTCCAAACAGGGGATATCAGCGCCTTTAACCTGTTTGGTTTGGCATTTAAAGAGGAGTATCTGTTTTGTTTGGTGATAAACTCTTCAATATTTTCATACGCATAATGAAGCATATGGTTTTTCAAATAACATTTTTTCCCACTGCAAACCACACTCTCATGTACCATGTTTTCATTAAACCGCGCTTTGTTTCTGTCATAAAGCCTTACGGTATAATCGGGATAAAGACCTCCGTGTTTAATCCAGCGGCCGAAAAAATTATTCATTCTTCCCACATAATAACATCCGCATTCAAATTTTAACTCTGCAATCTCCTTTTTCAAACCGTCAGTCACCACTTCGTCACTGTCCAATATAAAAACCCAGTCGTTTGAAGCGTATGAAACCGCCCTGTTTTTAGTATTGCCGAAACCGTCGAAATATCCTTTTACAATCCTGACATTGTCAAACTTTTCGGCAATCTGTTCGGTGGCATCCGTGCTGCCGCTTAAATATAAAACCACCTCGTCAAATTCTTTAACGCTTTCCAAACATTTTTTTATCGTTTTTTCACTGTCCGAAGCTATTATTACCACGCTTATTTTCATAACCGATCTCTTTATATAAAATAGATGTAAATATGACAAACAGCACCTCTCCGTAATGGCTGAAAAGATAACTGTCACTGAACATTATAACCAAAAAATAGACGACAAGCCCTATCCGCAGAGGTCTGTATTTGTCATTCGTTTTCAATGCGTAGTAAAACATTGCGTAAAAAAGAGCTAAAAAAAGAAAGAGCCCCGCTATTCCGGTCTGTGCATATATGAGAAGATACATATTGTGCGGCTGCCCGGGTACTCTTATCTGAGGAGAGTTTTTTTCGTTTATTTTCCTGTATTCGTCTATAAAATCTCCGGTACCGACCCCTAACACAGGGTGTTTTTTAATAAGCTCGGCGGTGTTTTCCCAGAAGGTGAACCTTTTGCCTATATTGGTATTTCTGTTTTGCTTATATGTTTTTATGCTGTGAACCGCAAGATTCACCCTGTCGTGAAAAATTCCGCTTCCTTTGTAGGCCGTCAAAAAAATAAGAGGAATCCCCAATGTTATAATAAGAACACTTTTTAACCCCACTTTGAAATACTGGAGAATAAGCACCGCAAACAGTACGAAATAAACCACCTGTCCGGCCCTGCCTCCCGTTAAAAAAAGGTTCGCCGTCATTGTTATTATAAAAAAAAGTGCAACGGCTTTATAAATTTTTTCCAGTTTCGTATATAAAAAAAGATACATAAGAATATACACGCAAAAAGCCACAAAGGGGGAATAATGTATATGTCCGATAAAAGGAACGGGCTCGTACCTCGTGGCATGAAACATCTCGGGCAGAATGCCAAGTTTCACACCGTAAGAGATTAGTTCGGAAAACGTCATTGTAAGTATAAACGTTTTTATAACAAGTTCTTTTTCCTCTTTTTTTATCAGACTCATAAAAACGGGCAGCAGTAAAAAGTATTTTTCCTTCATAATCACGGCAAAACCCCATTTCAGATTTTCCGTCCACAAAAGCCCCGCCACGTTAATAAAAAAATAAGCAAGACTCAACATTACAACCGGATTCGTTTTTACAAGGCGCAGGGTTTCTGTTTTGTCGCCGCATATAATCCAGTAAATCAGCAGCAAAACGAGAATAATATTGTTTAAAGCCACGGAATTGGGAATCGTAAAAACAAAACCCGTCAATAAAATTTTTCTGAGGATATCAGTATTTAAGTTTTTCAACCGCATCCAAAATATCCTTGAGTTTAACTTTTCGAATTGAAAAATCGTTTCTGTTAATTTTTACCGGATTTGTATTCCGCGTTGATTTTACAAATTTCGTAATACTGTTTTCATATACTTTGTTAGCCTCGACGGGACCGTATATGATTACGCTCGGAACATTGTTCGCCCATGCTATATATGTAGGTCCCGTATCGTTTCCTATCACCAGATCACAGCGGGACACGGCGGCTTTGAGAGTATCAAGGCTCATTTTCGGCAAAACCTTCGCACCGGTTTCGGAAGCTATATGTTCGGCCGTGTTTTTTTCCCTTTCGTTTCCGTAAGGGATTATTATGTTTTCACCGAGTTCTTTTGCAAGTTGAATCCATGTTTTTGAAGGGAGCATTTTAAATTCCGCACTCGCTCCCACTACAAACATTATGTTTTTTTTATTCTCGGAAAAAAAACCTTCGGGAGGATCGCTTTTGTAAAACAGATACGGACTGTGGTTTTTAAGCATTTCATCGGTAATGCCGAGGGAAAAAATTTCATTTATCATATCTTTGTACCTGCCCATCGAATGGTTTCTTATTTTAAGTTTCCGGGAATAAAACAGCAATGCCGGTTTTTCCTTTGTATGGTATCCGTCGCATCCGACTGTTTCTTTTCCCATAATTCTTGCCAGAAGGGCGCTTTTTATAAGCCCCTGAAAATCAATTACCATATCGTATTTATATCTTCTTGCCGTTAACAGTGTGTTAACGGGAGAGTTTTTAAAGTCAACTTTTATTATATTTTCTATGTAGGGGGAATTGTCCAAAACGGACGCGAACCGTTTATCCGCAATCCAGTCCACTTTTATACCGTTTCGATAAAGATATTCCAACACTACGGCGCTGTGGATAATGTCGCCCATTGCGGAAAGTCTTAAAATGGCTATTTTCATATCATCTCTTTTATTGTTTTTATTACAGTGTTTTCATCAATACCGCCAATACTCAAATCACTCTTTATAAATTTACAGCGGTTCACCCGCGAAGCGGATTTTATCAGTCTGTGTTTTTCATTTTCAACAGCGAGGTTTGTGTCCGTACACCCGAAAAGTATAAGTGATTTCGTACCCACAGCCCATCCTATATGAGAAGGGCCGGTGTCGTTTCCCACAATTAGGTCGCTTCTTTTAATTACATATTTCAAATCGTTAAAAGAGAGTTTAGGCAAAATTTTAGCTCCCGTTTTTGAGGATATGTACTCGGCTTCCTTTTTTTCATCCTCATTTCCCCATATCAGCAGAAAGCACGCCTCAACGCTTTTTATCACGTTTATCCATTTTTCAACCGGATATTTTTTACATTCCCACCCTCTGCTGGCGCCGAATGCCAGAACAATGTTCTTTTCTTCAAAAAACCGCTCATATTCCGAATAATCCTTATCCTCCACCCCTAAAAAAGGTTTGATTGTTTGTATCTCTTCCGGTTCAAACCCGTACCCCAGACACATGGCGGCAAGTTTGTTATATCTGTAAATTTCGTTTTCCCAGCAACCGAATCCGTAATTTTCACTGTAAAACAGTTTTGAAAGTTTTTCTTTTATAATACCGTCAAACCCGCACACCCTGCCTTTGGAAATTCTTTTTGAAACCAGAGCCGCCTTTAACATTCCGTGGGAATCTATTACAACATCGAACTCTTTTTTCGGAAGTTTGTTTAATTCTTCTTTTAATTTTCCAAATGAAAAATTTTTTTTAAGCTTTTTCAAATCGAGCTTTATTATATTTTCAAGTCCCTCGGTGTTATCGAGAATATCCGCAAAAACCGAATCCGCAACCCATGTTATTTCCGAATCCGGATAGTGCTTTTTTATCATCTGAACAACAGAAGCGTTTTTTATTATATCCCCGAGCGAAGAAAGCCTTACTATCGCTATTTTCATTCGTATTTTTCCCAGGGTCTGAAACGTCTGTGAAACAGGTACCATCTGGATATGTCTTTTTTAATAAAATCCTCCGTGGCCCTCGCCTGTCTGTCCACGCTTTTTTGAATGTCCTCCGTATAAAAAGCCTCCGTAAACTTTATCACATACTTTCCTTCTCCGTTTTTGTAAACATAACTTACTATTATAGGATAATTAAATCTTCTCGACAAAACGGCGGCAACTTCCGTATGCCTTACGGGACGTCCGAAAAAAGTCGTAACCACCCCTTTGTCGTCCCCGGGGTACTGATCTATTAAAATTCCAACGTTTCTGCCTTTTTTTAAAGAGTTGATAAGATTTTTAAGACCTCCCCTTTTGTCATATACGTTTACACCGAAGCGTTTTCTGCTTTTTTCTATTTTTTCGTTCAGTTTTTCCGAATCGAGCTTTCTTACTACAACGTCGACTTCGGTTAAAAAAGCTCCGACCGCCACGGGCATTATTTCCCAGTTTCCGTAATGTGCGGTTACAAAAATAACGGGGGATTCCGATGTAAACTTTTTTACAAGCTCCTCGTTTTCAAAAACCACTTTTTCCCTGAGCCGTTCTTTGGAAAGATTAATGTTTTCAAAAAATTCGAAAAGGTTATCCATAAAATGCAAGAAAGCTTTTTTGGCAATTTTTTTATCTCTTTTACCGGTCATTATTTCTATATTTTTGAGAACTATTTTTCTTCTTTTTCCCGCCGCAAGATAAAAAACACTTGCCAAAAATTTTTTTATAAAAGGGCGCAGTTTCCCAGGCACAACCTTATAAAGCTTTTCGAGAAATACAAACAGGTAATAACTTATTTCGTTTTTTATGTTCATAATTTCCTTTTTTATCAAAATTATACTAAAATTTAATATTTAAAAAGGGGTTTTATGTGGAGTTTTATTAAAGAATACATACCGTATTACAGACAGTTTAAAAAAGAAATATTCCTATCCGTCCTCGGAATGGTATTCGTCTCGGCGGCAACGGCGGCGGTCGCCTATCTTATCAAACCGGTACTTGACAAAATATTCATAGAAAAAAACGAGCATATGCTTTACATACTTCCCGTCGCCATTATAATAACATACTTTTTCAAAGGGCTCGGCAGGTTTTTACAGGAATATTATGTAAGCTATATAGGCGAGGATATAGTAAGGCAGATAAGGGATAGGTTTTTAAACCACATACTCACATTCGATATGCACTTTTTTAAAACAACCCATTCCGGAGAACTTATAAGCCGTATTATAAACGATATCAACAGGATTCAGATAGCCATAAGCCACAGCATGGCAAATTTTATAAGAGATTCGCTTATGGCGGCTTTTCTGCTTGCGGTGGTCATTTACCAGAGCCCGAAACTTGCTTTTTTCGCACTTGTGATTCTGCCGGTTATGATTTTTCCCATAAAAAAAATAGCAAAAAAACTGAAAAACCTCTCAAAAGATTCCCAGACAAAAACGGCCGACTTGAACAAACACTTAAGCGAGGTGTTCAAAAACATAGAAACCATAAAATCATACAACGCCAAAAATTTCGAATTCGCCAAATTCACACAACAGAACCTACAGTATATGAAAATAAATGTAAAAGCCATTAAGACCAGGGCCATGTTAAACCCTCTTCTTGAAACGTTAAACGCTACAATAGCGGCGGTCGTTATCATAGTGGGAGGTAAGGAGGTTATCGACGGATATATGAGCGTAGGGGCTTTTTTTTCTTTTATGACCGCTCTTTTTATGATGACGGAGCCTATTAAAAGACTTTCGAACAACTACTCTTTCCTACAGGACGCCATTGCGGCAAACGAAAGGCTAAAAGAAATTTTTTCCCTAAAACCCGAAATAACCGCCGGAGACACAAAACCGGAACATATAGAAAAAATAGAATTTAAAAAAGTTTCCCTTAAATACGGAGACAAAACCGCCCTCCAAAACATAAACTACACGGCAAAAAAACCTTTAAAAATAGGCTTGGTAGGAGACAGCGGAGGGGGGAAAAGCTCTTTCGTCAGTCTTATAATGAGATTTTACGATGCAAGCGAGGGGAAAATACTGATAAACGGAACGGACATTAAAAAAATAGATCTCCACACATTAAGGGAAAAAATAGCCTATATACCCCAAAACGTACATATTTTTAACGACACTATAGCCGCAAATGTGGCTTACGGGAAAGAAATAGACGAAGAAAAAGTAAAAACGGCTCTTAAAAAGGCAAATCTTTTAGATTATGTAAACTCCCTGCCGGAAGGGATTTATACCGTTTTACAGGAAAACGGAAGCAACCTGAGCGGAGGACAGAAACAGAGAATAGCCATAGCAAGGGCCCTTTACAAAAATCCCGACGTTCTCATATTGGACGAAGCGACAAGCGCGCTTGACAACAAAAGCGAATCCGTCATAATGGAGGCAATCAACAATCTGAAAGACATGATTGTATTCATAATAGCACACAGACTTCACACCATAGACAGTGCGGATGAAATTCTGGTATTTAAAAACGGAAAAATAGTATGCAAAGACAAAAAAGACAAACTTTTGCAAAACTGCGGAGAGTTTAAAAAACTTTACAAAAAAGAATAAAGGTTTTTAAACCTTCTTATCCTAATTTTTCCAGGTTTTCAATAATTTTGGCAGGCGTCAGCGCATAGTTCGGCTCGTAATTTCCTGCAAGGGAATGTGCAAGACTCCCGTGTATCGCGGCTTTTAAAGGATGCCATCCCTGTGCGAGAAGCGAACCGATAAGACCCGAAAGAATATCGCCGCTTCCCCCTTTTGCCAGTGCGACGCTTCCGTTAGGGTCTATAAACAGTTTTTTGTTATATGCTATTATTTTATTCGCCCCTTTAAGCAGAAGTACGACGCCGGGGTATTTCTCACTGAATTTTTCGGCAAGCTCGAAACGCTTTTTCTGCACCTCTTTTACGCTGTACTCTCCAATTCCGACTATTTTAAGAAGACTTGCGAATTCTTTCGGATGAGGGGTAAAAACGACTTTTTTATTCAAAAACTCCGTAATTTTCTCTTTATAAAACATATCCGCGTCTATTACCATAGGAATGTTAAGAACCGTCAAATCCTCAAGTATATCGTCAAAATATCCGCTCATCCCCATTCCGAACGCCAAAGCGCTGAAATTTTCTATTTTTCCCGTCTGCATAATTTCATAAGGCAGATTCACTTTTTCACGGCTTACAACGCTTACAAGCCCGCATCCGTAATTAAAGGCCGCAACAGCCGCCATAACCCCCGCACCGGGTTTTTCCCCTACAAGAACCCCGAGATGCCCGTACGTACGTTTGTGAGAGTTTTGTTTTTTTCTAAGAGGCGTTACGATATCGTCTTTTTGTAAAATATAATAGCAGCATTTGTCAATATATTTGCTAAAACTGACACCTAAATCGGCCTTTATAATCTCTCCCGTGTAATCTTTTGCCTCGTCACTGTAAAGCGCTATTTTTTCAGCCCCCATAGTGACGGTCAAATCCGCTTTGAACGCAACCGGTCTTAAATTTCCGGCCTCGTCAATCCCCGTCGGAATGTCGCACGCTATTTTAAAAGCGTTGAGATGGTTCATTTTGTTTATTATAAAAACTATTTCGTCGCTCAAATCCCTTTTAAGACCGCTTCCGAAAATAGCGTCTACGAGGCAGTCGCACTTTTTATATTCTTTTTCTACAACACCCCCTAACGATTTGTATCGTTGAAGCTGCAGCCTGCACATTTTCGACTTGGCACCTAATGGCATATATAGGTTTATATGATAATCCCCTAAAAGTATTCTTCCAAGCGTAACACCGTCGGCACCGTTGTTCCCCGGTCCCGCAACAATATTTACAACGGAGTTTTTAGGCACTCTTTTATAAATTTCAAGAGCCATAGAATATGCGGCGTGTTCCATTAAAATGTCTTCATTAAGCCCGTAGTTTTCATAACATCTTTTATCAAACGCGTAAACATCTTTAAATGCGGGTTTCATTTTTTCTCCTTTTTAAGTCGGTTTTACACCGTAAAGATTTTACCGGCGTCTAAACTGAAAGGCTTTTAAGAAGTCTTCTTTGGTTATTTTATCACGTTTATTAATATTTGCAACGGTTTTGGCGACTTTTAATAAATTAAACTCGCTTCTTTTGCCTAATCCTAAATTTTTAACCGCTCTTTGAAGAAGTTCGTAGGCGCCATTTTCAATATCAAATTTATAATTTTCAGGCAGATTGGCATTAAATTCACCCTTTTGCATCTCAAAAGCCGTAAGTACTTTTTCAAAGATTTCTTTGCTCGATACCGTATCTTCCGAATCGTCTTCGGTCATCTGAAGATAAAGCTCTATCCTGTCATACAAAGGCTCGCTGATTTTGTTTTTATATCTTCTTATTTCCACATCCGTACATCTGCACTCTTTATCCCTGCTTAAAAGATTGCCGCAAGGGCACGGATTCATAGCCGCTGCAAAAAGTATATCCGTTTCGTATTCCACTTTGGAATTGACACGGCTTATAAACACTTTCCGATCCTGAAGCGGCAGCCTTAAATTTTCAAGTACGTCTTTTTGAAAATGCGGAAGTTCGTCAAAAAAAAGCATTCCCTTGTTTGCAAAGGCTATCTCCCCTATTTTCGCTCCTCTGCTACCTCTGTAATTCTCAAGAAATAATCCAACTATTTTAAATCCTTTGATTTATTTTAAAAATTCGATTTTATCGGAAATTTTATCGCATATAATAACTAATTGACATTATATAAAATTTTCAAAAATTATCCCAACTTTTTCATAAAATAGTCCAACATAATTAAAATTATGCTATAATTATTCCAACTAAATTATAAAAGATATATAAGGATGGAAATTGCCGGTAAGAAAAATTCCAATTCAATCCAAATCAGTTGCTGGAAGATTTTTTAGTCATAAAAACAATAAACTTATTGACTTTGAATCACAATTAGAAAAGAAATGCTATTTAATATTAGAATTTGATACTAATATAGTTTCCTATGAACCACAGCCTTTAAAGATAGAAAATTACATACCAGATATTTTAGCCTATAGAGCAAATGATATTCCTTTGCTAATTGAAGTAAAATATTCAGATGAAGCTTTTAATCCTGATGAAAAATTAAAAAGAAAATTTGATGCTTTAAACAAATATGCAAAAGAAAATAATTTAGAGTTTAAAATATTTACCGAACAAGATATAAAAGAACCCTACTTTTCAAATATCAACTTAATATACAATTATGCAAAAATTTCAATAAATGATGAAATTATTTCAAATATTTTAAAATTGATACCAAAAGAAGGCATTTCGATTGCTCAGTTATTAACAAAAGTCAATAATGAAATGAATTACTTATCTCATATATATCATCTAATATTTCAAAAAAAATTAGAAACAAATTTTAATAAAAAATTATCTCAAAACAGCATTTTAAGGATTAATAGTGATTGATTTAAAAGTCGGAAAATCCATTTTTTATAAAGGAAAACAATATATAATAGATTATATTCTACCTCCTGATAATATTGTAATTAAAGATGAACAAGGAAATATAAAAACAATAAAAGCGGTTGAAATTGATGACAATTCTCAAATAAACAATACCCCAAAAGATATTCTACAAATTGAAGAGAAATTATATGAAACAGCTAAAAAAAGATATGAAATAATAAAACCTATATTAGAAGGCAAAATAACTACAAAAAAAGAAAAAGAGGAATTAGCAAAAAAACACAATATAAATGTAACTACTTTATATGACTGGTTAAAGAAATATAAAGCTACTAATACACTTTTATCTCTTATACCAAATTACTCTCAAAGAGGAGGAAAAGGTAAAAGCAAATTGCCAAAAGAAGTGCAAATCATTATAGATACTTTAATAAAAGAAAGATATTTATCTCATCAAAGAATTTCAATATCTAAATTACATAGAGAAATTAATGCAATTTTGTATTCTAAAGGATATAATAAAATTTCTTACAATACTTTACGAAACAGAATTAATTTATTAGACGAAAGAAAAATATTCAAAACGAGAGAGGGAAAAAGTGCATTTAATAACAAATTAAGACCATCGGCAAAAAATTTTGAAGCACAATATCCTTTGCATATTATCCAAATAGACCATACACAATTAGATATAGAAGTAGTAGATGAAACTTATAGAAAGCCCATTGGAAGACCTTATATTACAGTGGCAATAGATGTATTTAGTAGAATGATATATGGATTTTATTTAAGTTTAGACGCACCAAGTTTTTATTCAGTAGGACAAACTTTATATTTAGGATTTTCTCCAAAAGATAATTACTTAAAAAAAATAGAAATAGACGCAACTTGGGAAATATACGGAGTTCCAAATACTATTCATTTAGACAATGCAGCTGAATTTAGAGGAGAACAGTTAAGAAAAGTATGCGAAATTTTTGGAATTAACATTGATTTTAGACCAAGAGCTACTCCTAATTACGGGGGACATATTGAAAGACTTATAGGCAATATCAATATGGAAATCCACTCTCTACTAGGAACGACTTTTTCAAATCCAAAAGAGAAAAGAGAATATGATTCATCTAAAAAAGCGGTATTTACTTTAAAAGAGTTAGAAAAATACATTGTTACTTGGATAACTAAATATTATCATAATAAAATCCATTCGGGTATAGGAAAAACGCCAAAAGAAAAATTTTTTGAAGGTATTATGGGAAATGACACTACTCCTCCCGCACCTTTAAAGATTTTGACTACACAAGAATTAGAAATTGCAAGAATAGCGTTACTGCCTTATGAAGAAAGAACTATACAAAGAATGGGAGTATCTTTGTTTGGTATTACTTATTACGATGAATGCTTAATTCCTTTTATGAAACCAACTCCTCAAAACAAACAAAGAGAAAAATATATTTTCAGATACGACCCAAAAGATTTAAATAGGATATTCTTTTATCATCCTACATTAAATGAATATGTTGAAATTCCTTATAAAAACTTTAATCATCCTAAAATTTCTTTATGGGAATTAAAAAATGCAAAAGAATATTTAAAATCAAAAAATAAAAATTACGATGAAACGATATTGTTTGAAACAATACTTGAATTAAGAAAAATGGAAGAAGAAGCTGCCGAGAAAACTAAACTGCACAGAAGAAGAAAAGAAAATAAAAAAGTTTCTAAACCTTTAAGCGAAACGAAAAAAAACGAAACAAATACAAAAGAAACCAAGCTTAAACCAAAAATTAAAAAATTTGACATTGATTTAAAAGACGATTAAGGAGAAAAAAATGACACAAAAAGAACATTTAGAAAGGCTGCCTGAAAAAATAAGAAAAATGGTATTAGAAGCCGAAGACAAGGAAAGATTAAAATTTCTAAATGACAGACCCGCTTTTATTAAACATACCAAATATCAAAAATTAACAAAAAAACTTGATGAACTTTTATATGCTCCAAGAACAAACAGAATACGCTCAATGCTTTTAGTTGGAAATTCAAACAACGGCAAAACGGAAATGATATTAAAATATATTGAATCCAAAAAGAAATTAGATAAAAATTTTGAATATTACATAAATCCCGTAATGTATGTTCAAGCACCAAACAGAGCCGTAATACACGAGCTTTACGACTCAATATTTATGAATCTAAACGTTCCTTATAGCAAAAGCGAATCTTTAGTTGAAAGAGAGGAAAAAATTAAATACTATTTTGAAAAATTTGAGATTGATATGCTGGTAATTGACGAAATTCAAAATGCACTTATAGGAAGCATAACTAAACAAAAAGAATTTATGTCGGGAGTCAAAAATTTATCAAATATTCTAAAAAGACCTATTGTATTAGTTGGGACACCAAAAGGAGTAAGTCTGGTTTATAATGATCATCAGTTAAAAAGCAGGTTTGTGCCGACTAAAATAAAAAACTGGGAATATGATGACGATTATTTTTCTTTACTATATGCAATAGAATTAGTCTTGCCTTTAAAAAAGCCTTCTTTAATTTATGAAGATGAAAAATTAGCAAAAGATATATTGGAATTAAGCGACGGGCTTATAGGAGACATAATTACAATAGTATATCTATTAGCAAAATATGCAATAGAAAGTGGAGACGAAAGAATTAAAAGAGGTATGATTAAAAAAATAAACTATATCCCCGCTTGGGAAAGAGAGGGAACTTATGCCGATGAAATATAGAAAGTTCAATCCTGAAAGAGTGAGATACTTGCATAATATAGCAATAAAAAATAAAGATTTTAGAGAAACGCTTTATAAAACAAGAATTAGAAACTTTATATTGCCTGAAAAAAATGAATTATTTACTTCTTGGTTGGCAAGAAACGCAACGATTAATTTTTTACAGACTTCTACTTTTATAAACAAATACTTTAAAAAATACAAAAACTGGTTTGTAAACAGGGATTTAGACGTTTTAAACAACGATAGATTTTTTACTGATTTTGCTTCAAGGAGCGGTATTGATGTAAATATTTTAAAACAGACTTCTTTACAAAGCTATACGGGATATTTAGCCGAAATTATTTATGATAATACAAGAAACAATTTAATCTCTCCTGTAAAAATCAGAGGAACTTATAATAAATTAAACGGCTTAAAATATTGCCCCTTGTGTTTAAAAGAACATAACTATTTTAAAAAAGAGTGGAGATTGGCATTTTACAATATTTGCCCTGAACATAGTGTTATAATGCTTGATAGATGTCCTAACTGCGGAGAGCCTTTGACTATTACAAAAAGAAAATATGATATTGAAAAATTTAATTGCTATAACTGTGGATTTGTTTTTGAAGAAGCGAAAATTGAACTAATTAATGAAAAATCCAAATCGGTTGAAATGCTTAAAAAAGCGATGGATATTTTAAATAAAGGCTGGTTTGAGTTTGATGGAAGAGTTTATTATTCAATAGTTTATTTTAAAATTGTAAAACAGTTAGCAAAACTTATTTATAATAGAGGATTTAGAGAAAATTATACTCTCCTAAAAGAATTAGAATATCTTAATATTGATTTAGCTAAAATTGAACTTACAAGCAGTAAATTTATGGAAGAATTTATAGAGATTAAAGAAGCATTAACATTATTTACTGCCATATTTGATATTTTGCAAAACTCAAAAAATTTAATTTCCTTTATTAAATTAAACAATATTCCTATTTACGAACTAAGAAGAGATATAGGATACAATACTCCATTCTTTTATGAAGAAATTATTTGGCAGTTTTACAAACAGCCTTACTCTCCGCCTTATAATGAGGTAAAGAGTGCTATTAAGTGGATGAAGAAAAACAATATTCCTGTAAATTGGAGCAGTTTAAGAGAAGTTTTTGGCGTTTATATGGATAAAAGAAAAAGACCTGAGTTAGTTGAATTGATTTCAAAAAATACATAAAAGGATTTAAATGTTTGAAGTATATAAAGCAGAAGCATACAAAATGACATCATATTTACTAAAAAATAATTATAAAGGAAAATTTAATCTTATTTATTTAGACCCTCCTTACAATACGAAAAGATTAAGAGGAGCTAGAAAACTATATGGAGATGCATTAACTAATTGGAGTTTTTTTATAAAAAATATCATAAATAATAGTTATGAATTATTAAACAAAAATGGATTTTTATGTGTATCAATAAATCAAATGGAATTATTTAATCTTAAAAATATAATAGATAATGTGTTTTCTCCAGAATTATTTATAGGACTATTTCCTGTAAAAATAAGACATAACAAAAGACAATTAATGATTAATGCAACATTTCATGATGTATACGAATATATATTAATTTATAGAAAAGATAAAAGTAATAGATTTTATATGGAATATAAAGAACCTAATCTAGATAAATTTATTTATAAAATAGAAACATTTGATAAACCTAAAATTGAATATATTAAAGATAAAAAAATAGAAATTTATTCTAATTATAGAATATACAAGGATAAACCATCAAAAGATAACTTAAGAAGATATATTATAGCTGGGAAAATAGCAACTGCTAATTGGTCTGGAGAGTTTTTTGAAAATCACTTAAGAAAATATGGCAACAACAAACTTATAAAAGTATATGGATTAGATAAAAATGGATTAGGTTTTAGATGGTTTGAAACACAAAATGAAAAAAGAAAAAGTGGAGTATATTTTCAATCAACTTTAACTGCTGGAAGACATATCTTACCTTCTAATGATTTAGACTTTACAGAAATAGTCCCAAATATATATAAAGAAGGAGGAGAAGGTTGTGATTTTAAAGACTCAAAAAAACCAGAAGATTTATTAAAATATTTAATTGAAATTACTACTAAAGAAAATGATTTAGTGGGTGATTTTTTCGCAGGAAGTGGTACTACAATTGCTACATGTGTAAAAACTAATAGAAGATGTATAACATCAGATATAAATGAAAATGCTATTGACATAACATTAAAAAGATTAGAGAATTTAAAACAAGGAAAAGATATTGATAAAAAAGTGTATAATTTTGATTATATTTACAAGGAAATATAAATGATAAAAAACTTAATACCTAAAGAAAGGTTACATCAATTATCAAGAAGTAGAGAATCAAAAGAATTTTGGATTTTTAAAGAAATAGACAACAATAAATTATTTGGGCAAAAAGCACAAAACCCAATTAATGCCGGTTCAAGTATGTTTATAGATACACCAAATTTACCCAATAAAATTAAAGAATTTATTGAAAAATATTTTAATAAAGATTGCTATATTAAAAATTTTCCTAATGAAAAAATTATTAAAATTGCAGCTAATAATTTAATTTTATTCAAAAAATGTAAATCTTTTAGAAGAATTGTATTAAAGAAGATTTTTATCATAGATAAATCTAATAATTTTTTTGATTTTAAAGAAAATCTATATGGAGGTTATCTATTTATAACAATCTGTTTATTTTTTTTAAAAGACAATTTTAATAAAAAAAATATATATGAACAATTTTTTGATTATTATAATATTGAAGAATTAAAAAAATTAATTATTAATGTAATTATTAATTCTGATAACATTGATAATATTACTAGTATTTTAAAAGGAAGAAAATTTTTTATTGATTATCAGTTAAGTAAAATTTCAGACTATAAACCTATTAGTGAGTATATTGTTGAGATATATAAATCAATTTAATTAAGGATTAGAAATGTATAATAAAATTTTCTATGGCTCTCCAGGAGTAGGAAAATCTTATAAAATTAATAATTTAACATATGGAAACAAAAAATATATAACTACTTTTCATCCTGAATATAGTTATTTTGACTTTATAGGAACTTACAAACCTATTACGAACGATGATAACAAAACTATATATAAATTCATTCCTCAGGTTTTTTTAAAAGCATATATAGAAGCCTGGAAAAATTTAAATAAAAACGTATTTTTGATAATAGAAGAAATAAATAGAGGAAACTGTGCCCAAATTTTTGGAGATATTTTTCAACTTCTTGATAGAGATGAATTAGGATTTTCTAAATATTTTATTGATGTTTCAGATGAAATACAAACTTTTTTAAAAGAAAAATTAAAAAATAATGATTATTCAATAAGAATAAGAGATTTATTTTATCTAAAAAATGGTATTTATTTAAAAAACGATGAAATATATTCAAAAATATTATTACCAAATAATTTATTTTTATTAGCAACTATGAACACATCTGACCAATCCTTATTTCCTATGGATAGTGCTTTTAAAAGAAGATGGGAATGGGAATATATCCCAATAGATTATTCACAAGCAAATAATATTAAAATAAGAATTGATGATAATATACAAATTGATTGGAAAAATTTTATCCAAAAAGTAAATAAAAAAATTTTAGAAATAACAGGAACCGTCGATAAACAAATAGGAGTATGGTTTATAATGCCAAAAAACAATTTTATAGAAAAAGATATATTTATAAACAAAGTTTTATTTTACTTATGGGAAGAAATATTTAAAGATGAAGATGAAGATAATAATATTTTTATAACCACAAGTGGCGAATTAATAACTTTTGAAAAAATTTTTCATTCACAAGATTTTTTAATAGAATTTTTAAAAGCAAATCAATTCATATGATAATATTAATAGAAAATTTTAAATATAAACTTAAAGCAATTGAAAAATTTTTACCATCTAAATTTTATACTCTTATTAATGAAGAATTTGTAATAATTGACTATTGTGGCTATTATTATAATTTTGAAATTAAAAAGCCTATATTCATACTACCAAAAGTTTTTATTAAAGAAAATAAATTTTTAGGTAAATATGAAATTGGTAATTTAATTAATTTTAATTTAGATTTAAACACTAAAAAATTATTAACTGAATTTATTTTTATTTTTTACAAAAGTTTAATTGAATTTAAACAAAGAACAAAGAAAAAATTTAATTTTTATAATTATCCATTATTAGAATCTTCAATTATTGGTAATAAAAATAATATATCTTTTTTTGATATCATTTTAAGCTTATTTGATTTTTACAAAAAAAATAAAAATATTTTTATATTAGAATTAAAAGAAAGTAAAAAAGGCAAAATTAATTGGAATAAAACTATAAAAAAAACACAACCAATCATTGTGGATGATACTCCTATTTATACAATACATTATAAAAAAAATTTTTCTAAAACTTTAAATTCAGAATTAATAATTATATACTTATTTACTTTAAGCGAAATTAGTAAGCTTTACAATTTTAAAATATTATTTAGTTCATCGTTAGAGCAAATTCTAAATCAAAATAAAAATTTTTTCCAATCTTTTAAAAAAAATCCTGTAAAAAATCTAAAAAAAATTAAAAATAATTATTTTTCAGATATTTTTAAAAAATTATATAATTTATTATATTCTTATTATTCACATATAGAATTTAATAATATAAACAAAAAACATAAAGAATTCATAATAATAAAAAATTATAATATAGTTTTTGAAGATATGATAGACAAATTATTTTCGGATGAATTACCTGAAGATTTAGAAGTATTAAAATATCAACAAGATGGAAAAATAATAGACCATATATTTAAATATCATTCAATTATTAAAAATAAAAATGAACAAATATATTACATTGGAGATTCAAAATATTATAAAGAAACTACTAAATATAGCACATATAATCTATACAAACAAGTTACTTACGCAAAAAATGTAATTCAATACAATATTAATCTTTTAAACAATAATAATAAGAACATAGATGATAATGTTTTTTATCGTGACTCTTTAACAGAAGGTTATAATATAACCCCTAACTTTTTTATAGAAGGGCACATTAATTTTGAAACTTTTTCTTATAAAGAAATTTACTTAATAAAAAAATCAGAAAAACCTTTTTGTATTTACCATTTTGAAAATAGATTATTTGATAGAGATACTCTATTTGTATTTTTTTATTCCATTAATTTTTTATTTGTAATCTATTCTTATATAACTTATAATAAACATTCTTTAGATAAATTTAAAAAATATTATAAAAAAATGTTTAGAGACGAAATAATTAAATTTTTAAATAAAAAATATGCTTTTTATAAAAAAACTTTTTCAAATAAAAAAGAACTTGAAGTATTTGTAAATAAATACTTTAAGTTACTAATAGGAAAAATGATAAGTATTAATAATACACTCTTTGTTGCCTTGGAAAAAAATACCAATAATATAAAAATTTTGAATATATTAAAAGATACTAATTTTGATATTTTTGTATTAGAAGGCCCCATCAATAAAACTGTGTAAATCCTGAAATAAGTTGTTAAAATAAAAAATAATATTGAAAGGATTTACACATGGGAATTTTGAATCTTGAAGAATACAAAAGAAGACTTGAATCAGGAAATCCGCTAACAATAGAAGAACTTGAAAACGAACTGAAAGTATTAATCAAAGAGATGATTGAAGCTGCAACTCAAGGTGAACTTACTTCCCATTTGGGCTATGAAAAGAATGAAAAATCAGATACCGATAATTACAGGAACGGATACAGTAAAAAAAGTCTGAAATCCAAATACGGAGAAGTAGAAGTAAATATTCCAAGGGACAGAAATTCAACGTTTGAGCCAAAGTTAGTAAAAAAGAGACAAAGACTATTAGATGGGACGGAAGATTTGATTTTATCATTATATGCAAAAGGAATGAGCGTAAAAGATATACAACACCATCTTGACGATTTATACGGATATGAACTCTCAACTGAAACAATTTCAAATATAACAGAAAAGATACTTGAAAAAGCGATAGAATGGCAGAACAGACCCTTAGAGCCGATATATCCCATTATTTTTATGGATGCTACCGTATTAAAAATAAAAATCGAAAGAGCTATAAAAAATACAGCCTGTTATATAATGCTCGGAATTAACCTTGAAGGCAAAAAAGACATTTTAGGCATATGGATAGCGGAAGAAAACGAAACTTCCAAGTATTGGCTTTCAATTATTAATGAAATAAAAAACAGAGGCGTGGATGATGTTTTAATATTTTCAATAGACGGATTAAACGGATTTAACGAAGCTATAAAAGCTGTATATCCCAAAGCTGAAATTCAAAAATGTGTGGTTCATCAAATAAGAAATTCACTTAAATTTGTGTCTTACAAAGACAGAAGAGAAATAGCTAAAGATTTAAAATC
>NZ_JBMYAU010000022.1:0-3324 GCF_053994455.1 Nautilia sp.
CTTACATCTCTCTCTTTTTTTAACAACTCTTCCAACTCTTCTTTACTCTCTTTGATTAATCTATCATATCTTAGTATTCCCATATCGTTATTATATCAAAGTTATTAAATATCTTGGAATTGGTATAATTTCCTCAGCTGACACGGAATTATGAACGGTCTCAATTTACGAAATTGCTAAAAAAGGCATAAAAATCTAAAACTTATGTTTTTATAATTATTTTACTAAACCCGCTTTTTTTAATTCATCCCTTAACGCCGGCAAAACAGGTTTTCTTTTATATAAAAAATACGCAAATTCGTAAATATCTTTTTTTATACTTTCCACATCTTCTAATTCTTTTAGTCTTCTTACGATTATCTTATATTTCTCCCTGTTTTTATCTGGTGAATTAACTGTTTTTAATGCAAATTTTTTTACTATTTCCAATGTTTCTTCGGGATAGATATGTTTGATTTTTTTTGCCAAGTCTCTGAAAATATAATCCTGTTTTTGTGCCAGCTTAAGAATTTCGTTGTAATTTTTTTCATATTCGTAAATTTCAGCCAAATATCTGATATGCCCTGCAGTTAAAAACTTTTCACACTCTTCCTTAACCCATACGCATTCTTTTTCATTAACTGTTTTTAACCTTTTATAAGATTCAAAATCAAGTTCTTGTACACATTTATATGCAAGTGCTTTTGACACATATTCAGTTTCCTCGCAGTGCTTTAATATTTCATTATAAAATTTCGAAATATCAAGTTTTGAAATTAAATACAAATCTTTTTTTTCGCTTAAATACATATCGACAATTTCTTTACTTGAAGTTTTTAAAACTATTTTTTTTGCTTCATCATACATTTTATAATAAATATAAACTTTTAATTTTACAAAATCCGGTAAATATAACACATTCTCGTAAAACTCTTTTTCTAAACCTTTAAATATTTGTAGATAAATACACGTAAAACCCTCATCAGCTTCGAATTTTTTTAACAAATAAAAAATTTTTTCTTTAAATTCACTAAAATCAATATATTTACAAACCTTTTCAATCTGCTCTTTTAGCCACTCCCGCACCCACTCATCATACGAATTGACAAAATATGAAGCATCAATCTTAAAATCATCTATAATATAAAAAGCCAGAAGCAGGTTTATCAGACCGTTCACATCATATTCCCGGATCATTTTATTTATTTCATCTTCAAAAATGCTTAAAGAATCTTTTACTATCTGATATTCGTCAATATCATATCTGTCGTAATATTCCTCTATATAAAAATCCATATCCATAGGGGAAATCAGACACAGCAGATCTTTTGCCGTAAGTTTCACCCTGTCTTCTATATTCAAATGACTTTTTACAAATTCAAGATACTCTTTTTTAATATCTTCCCTCTCTAAAAGTTTATCTAAAAAAGCCCTTTTTATACTTTCAATATCCGCCATTTTAACCCCTAAATCAAATCCACAAAATCATCTTTATATTTTGAATAATTTTTCTCAAACCATTCATCAATCTCCACAGTATAATATCCGCCCTTGTTAAACCTGTTATCAAACTCTTCAAATCCCATACCTTCCTTAATTGCCAAAATAAAATATCTCACTCCCGGATTGTCATTAGGATTCATTTCCAGTAATTTTTTAAATAAATTTAACGCTTCATCAGTTTTTCCCATCTTCCAAAGATAAATGCCGTAATTAACCAGCAATCTGATAATCGGTCTGTTTTCTCTCCATCCCCATTCCATCACATCAGGCCACTCGCCAAACTCATCAATAAACATTTTATCAATCTTTTTATACCCCTTTTCCAATAATTTATACGCCTCTTTTATTTCACCCTTTTGCAGTAAAAGAAAATATAAATCCAAATAAGCCTCAAAACATTTCGGATTTCTTTTTATAAAATTTTTCAGTTTTTTTTCAGCTTCATCAACAGGTAACGTTTCCAATTTGTCTGAAAGGCTTTGATACTTAATACATTTTGAATTATCAAATACAAATTCCATTGAATACTGCTTAAAAGGCTTTCCTTTTCTTTTTATAACTTTTGCTTCTTTTAAATCCATATCGACTTTCTTTTTAAAATCAATTATAAAATGCCACATATCCCCGTAATCAAAAACCATCGTCATCCGCTGTTTTTCTTCTTTAAACACATCTTTTATTAAAGTGTTTTTTACCCCTTTACAATTGCTTTCCATTTCTTCATCGGCAAAAAGTTCATAACAGTTTTTTGATTCCCTTATTTTTTTCCAGTTATCATAAAATCCAAAAGCATGGTCGTTTTCAAAATCAAAACTTTTTAATATTACATCAGCAAAATCCTCTAACGTGTAATCTTCCGGTACCAATATCTCAACTGTTGGCATTCCCCTTAATTTCGGAAAATCAAAATATCCGTTTTGAATTACTCTAAACTGATACATTTCCCTTCCTTTTTTCTAAAATTATTACCAAATTATACCAATTCTAAATTAGTCAATTATCTTTAAAGCATTAAATATCTAACATTCTGCCATTTTTACCATTATCCATTTTACATTTTCCATCCTTTAGAACAGTTTTCCCATTCTTCTGTATCCCAGATAAAACAAAACCGCACCTATTACAATCTCTCCGGTAAAATAAGGCAGTAAATCTATAAATTCAGTTCCTCTGAAAAATATCGACTGCGCACCTTCTATGTAATATTTAACGGGTGAAATTATACTTAGTTTTTGAAGGCACAGCGCCATAGAATGAATCGGCGTCCAAGCCCCGCTTAAAAACAAAAGCGGCATAACAACCAAAACAGTATATTGGGAAACTTCAAGGACGCTGTTTGAATAAGCGGCAATTACAAGGGCAATTCCTCCCATTGCCATTACAAAGAAAAACGTTAAAAGGAAAAAGTATAAAAGATTTCCGTTTATCGGCACTCCAAACACCCCAAACAAAATAAGTCCTATTCCCATTACAATACCAATACTAAGAATTAAAATCTGAGAAGCGATTTTTGCAAACATAATCAACGCCCCGTTTGCCGGCATTAAAAGCATAATATCCCATGTCCCGGCTTCTTTTTCCTTAACAAACACAACGGCTATCAAAACAAGACTCAGCATTGTGATAACGCTTAAAAGTTCGCTCAGACTCATAAACCATTTTGAATTTGAATTAGGATTAAAAAGTTTATAAATTTTTACATCAACTGGCATTTTACCGTCAATCATGGAATAAATTATCTGGGATATAGAAGAATGGGGAAACTGTTCTAAAGAATGGAAAATGGAAAGTGAAAAGTGAATAATATAAAATTTAAAAAGAAAAAACCTTAACAACTTAAAA
>NZ_JBMYAU010000023.1:0-5058 GCF_053994455.1 Nautilia sp.
AGCAGCGGGATAGGAGCCGCAGTCAAAAACGAACTTAAAGAATATGAGATTATAGAAATATGCAGAAACTGCAAAAACAGCGTCGATTTAAACGACATAGAAAAAGTAAAATCGCTCAAATTTGAAAACGTACACGGAATAATTCATAACGCCGGTATCGGTTATTTCGGACAGTTCGAAGATATCGGAATAGATAGAATAGAAGAAATGATAAACGTTAATTTTTTGGCTCCTATGATTTTAACTAAAAACCACCTCAAAGACATCAAAAAAAACAGAGGGTTTATAATAAACATATCTTCAACTTCGGCAATCCACCCGGCACGCCAGGGTGTCGTTTACGGCGCCACAAAAGCCGCACTCAGGCATTTCGGCACGTCACTTTTTGAGGAAGTAAGAAAATCGGGTGTAAAAGTATGTACGGTAATTCCCGATATGACGCTTACAAACTTTCACAAAAACACCTATTTTAGGCCTTCTTCCGACGAACTTGCACACATCAAACCCGAAGACATTGCCAAAATAATAAAAGATATAATCGAATCTCCCAAAAACATCGTTATGCATGAAGTGGTGGTTAAACCTCAGATTTTCAAACTTGACAAAAAATAAAATACCCTAATAATACTCTAAAAAGTACTCTTAAAGGAATGCTATGACGATCAGCGCAAACGAAGTAAAAAAAAAGGTGTTTCAATTTTTGATGAAATGCTCAAAAATTTCAATGAAATCGTAATTACATTCAGAGGCAAAAAGAAATTTGTCGTTATGGATATTAAAAGATACGAAGAGCTCAGAATGAAAGAGCTTGAACTCGCTTACAAAGAAGTAATGGAAGATTATAAAAACGGGTATTACAAAGTTTTGAACACAAAAGAACATATTGAATCTTTAAAAGAAGAATTAGATGTTTAAATTAATAAAAACCGAAACATATAAAAGAAAAGTTAAAAATTTTTTAAAAAACATCCTAATTTGTTTAAAAAATATGAAAAAACAATTTTTTTATTAGAAGCCAATCCTTTTCACCCCTTACTCAGACTTCATAAATTAAAAGGAGAAATGCAGAAGTTTTATTCTGTTTCGATAGATATGAGTTATAGAATAATTATCGATTTTATTGTAATTGACGAAAAAATATTTTTAATAGACATCGCAGAGCATGAAGATGTTTACTGATTCAAACAAAGCCACTCTTTTGCTTTGCGTCTTAAATCCTCGGGATTGTCGCTTGCAAACAGTTTGATTGAAGTATCCGATTTTTCCTTTAAATTATACTCGTTTTTAAAAAGTTCTACTATAGCCTGCCCGGAATGTATAAGTTTGGCATTTGGAAAATGCTTTTGAAAGCTTTTTTCAAGAAAAGGGTAATGGGTACAGCCGAGTATTACGTAATCAATGCTTTTTTTATCAATATTTCCGAAATAAAGCTCAAACACTTCATCAACAATTTTACCCTCCGTAATCCCCTCTTCCACAAGGGGTACGAAAAGAGGAGTTGCTATTGATACTATATTCCCATATCCTAAATTTTGAAGCATATTCTGATATTTGTTAGAAGCTATAGTTCTTTTTGTCCCCGTTAAAAGTATATTCGAATTTTTAGAGGCGTTAAGAGCCTTTACCCCCGCTTCAATAACACCGACCACCGGAAATCCGGCCTCGCGCCTCAATTCCTCAACAGCAACCGAAGATGCGGAATTACACGCCACCACCAAAAAGTCAATATCGAAATTTTTAAGAAATTCGAGAGCTTCGAGGGAATATCTTATTATTGTGGATTCGTTTTTGTTTCCGTAAGGAACCCGGGCGGTGTCCCCGAAATAGATTATTTCGTTAAAAAGCTTCGATTTTAAAAGCTCGCCCGCAACGCTGAGCCCCCCTATACCGCTGTCAAAAACCCCGCATCTATTCATTAATAATACTTAAAAACTCCTGATTGTTTTTGGTTTTGAGCATCTTGGAATACATAAGTTTAAGGGCTTCAATCTCATCCATTTCTGAAATTATATTTCTAATAGCCCAAACTTTTGCAAGTTCTTCAGGAGTTAAAAGTAATTCTTCTTTTCTTGTACCTGATTTAAGCAGATCAATTGCCGGATAAATCCTTCTGTCTGCAATTCTTCGGCTCAGTACCGCTTCCATATTACCCGTACCTTTAAACTCTTCGAAAATAACCTCATCCATTTTGCTTCCGGTTTCAATAAGGGCGGTTGCTATAATCGTAAGGCTTCCGCCTTCTTCTATATTTCTTGCCGCACCAAAGAATCTTTTGGGTTTATGCAGTGCGTTTGCATCAACGCCCCCGCTTAATACCTTACCGCTCGCGGGCGTCACCGTATTATACGCCCTTGCAAGTCTTGTAATCGAATCGAGTAAAATTACGACGTCTTTGCCCATTTCGACCATTCTTTTGGCTTTTTCTATGACAAGTTCGGCAACCCTTACGTGATTTTGGGCGGGTTTGTCGAACGTTGAAGAGTACACTTCGCCTTTTACGCTTCTTTGCATATCGGTAACTTCTTCCGGTCTTTCGTCAACCAAAAGCACTATAAGTTCTATTTCCGGGTGATTTTGAGTAATACCGTGGGCAATCTCTTTTAAAAAGATAGTTTTTCCGCTTCTCGGGGGCGCGACAATAAGGCCTCTTTGACCTTTCCCTATGGGGGCGAAAAGATCCAACACCCTTCCCGTAAGTTTTGTCGGTTCGTATTCGAGTTTTATTTTTTCCTGAGGGTAAAGAGGAGTCAGGTTGTCAAAAAGCGGCCTTTGTTTGGCTTCTTCCGGGGGAAGATAATTTATAGCCTCTATTTTTAAAAGGGCGTAATATTTTTCCTGATCTTTAGGGGGCCTCACCTGGCCCGTAACTATATCCCCGGTACGCAGTGCGAATCTTCTGATTTGGGTCTGGGATACGTATACGTCGTTTAAAGAGTTTTCAAAGTTTCCTCCTATACTTCTTAAAAATCCGTAGCCGTCTGGCATAACCTCAAGTATTCCCGTAAAAAGAAGATACCCTCCCTGCGCTACCTGAGCTTTTAAAATTTCAAACATCAAATCCTGTCTTTTAAATTCCTGGGGATTCTCAACATGAAGTTCGTTTGCAATTTTAATAAGCTCTTCCGTGGGCTTGCTTCTTAAATCCTCAATCGTATACCCTTCAACCGGTATATGAGTTCTCTGTTTTCTGGCAGTACCGTTATTAGCGGTATTTTGATTCTGATTTTCCATAAATATCCTTGTAAGATTTTTGTAGTAAAAGGAAGTGTTTTCGTTTTGCGATTTTAGTTAAAATGTTTCTTTTTGTCAAGTTTTCACCTCAGGCTTATTACTTTTAGGGGATTTATCGGTTTGTCTTTATACGTTACTTCAAACTCAAGACTGTCGTCGACCCTTGCTATTATCTGCCCTCTTTTAACATAGCTTCCCTTTTTAAGAAGCGGTGATATTTTGGTTAAATTTGCATATATACTGAAAAGATTTCCCCTGTGTTTTACAAACACCACCTTTTTATCGCCGCTGTCGCCTATATAGACCACCCTGCCGTCCATTATGGCCCGGACAACCGAATTTTTTTTCGTTTTTATGGTAATGGAATCGTTGTATATTTTTATTTTGTATATAGGATCCACATAACTTCCGAACCTTTTTACGACATTTCCGTGAACGGGGGGTATTGTTTTTACACCTTTGTATACGGCCGTTTCCGGTTTATAATATGCCGAACCGTATTTTTTCACAGACTCCCTTTTTTTGACGATTTTAAGATGCTGAAGTGTTTTTCTTAAAATTTTCTGTTTCTTTATCATTGAAAGAAGTTTCTTTTTATAAGACTCTTTTTGCCTTTTCAAAGCATAAAGCTCTTTTAAACGTTCCTTTTTCAGGGATAAAAGCTCCCGTCGTTTTCTTTCAAGCATATTTTTCTTATTTTTTATGTCGGAAATTTTTTTATTGACTATTTTCAGGGTTTTGTCTATTTTTTTATAATTTTTTACAAGCATCGAAATTCTTTTGGAATATTCCTCAAGCGCCTTTTCGTTTATTTCACTGTATATAAGATCGTTTAAGGAGTCCGTCTGTTTCGTATCCAGATAATAGTTCTGGGAAATAAATCTTATAATTTCCGCTTTTATATTTTCTTTGTTTCTGTTAAGGCCCTTTGCAAGATCGTTCAATTCGTTCAATGTTTTACTGGAATTTTTAAGTTCTTTTTCCAAAACCGAAATTTCTTTTCCGATACGTTTTTGTTTTTGTGCAAGAAAATCCACCTGTGCCTGCTTTTTAAGTATCTCTTTTGCAAGGGCGTCGAGTTTTTTATTCATTCTGGCTATTTTATACGAAGTTTTGCGCAGTTCTTTGGTAGTGTGGTTAAGAGTCGCTGAAAACAAAAAAACCGACAGAAGAATCAAAAAAACCGGATTAATCATTGTTTCCTTCCGATAACCACTACTACGGAAGATATTAATGAAATCGAAAGCCCCACTACCGATAATATTAAAAATTCATTCTTAAGACCCAAGCCTGGCACTATGTTCAAATCGTTCATAACCGCCTTGAAAAGAATCGTGTTTTGAATATAATACACGATTCCCGCCGTAATACCCAGCGCCATTATCGAATCAATAAAAGCTATTTTAAAAAGAGCGGCCCCCCTGAACCAAAAAGGCGCCCCGAACAGCTCCATTATGTACATTCTTTCGTTGTGTTCGAGTTTCCAAACCTCAAGCTGTTTGATTATCAGCAGAAATCCCAAAACCGCTATTATCAGCATAAAAACATTCGCCGTTATTTTTAAAAGCATAAGCAGATTGTATATTTTTGTCTGTGAAGATCTGTATGTAAGTATCCTTTTTATATAAGGATAGCTTTTCAGGGTTTCTTCTATACTGTTGAGCTGCTTCGGGGAAGGCAGGGTTTTTAATTTAAGTTTGTAAAAATAAGGCATTTTTATAGCCGAAAGGTTTATGTTTTTAAATTTTTTCTTCATATATTCAAGCTGTTTGGATATGTCTATTTTTTCTATCTTTTCTATATCTTTGATATCCAAATGCGTTATCT